>SLOC01000059.1 GCA_007132685.1 Candidatus Saccharimonadota bacterium
CAACGTAGCCATCATGATAACCGATATAAATTCGAAATAGTCGCTAATAAGGACCCGTGGGGCCTCTTCGGACAGCACGATAATTGATAACAAAAAATATACGGTAGTTGCAGTTGGCGCTAAGCTTGCTGTTACAGGGCCAGCTACACCCGACAACAGTGCCGCCAAAGCAATTATAGCTAGCCATGGCGATAACAGAGTGCCGGTTGCATGAACAAGGAGCAACCCATTTATTACGAGTAGCGCGTTTAGTATAGCTGCAGCCAGCTGCTCGTTCTTGATCACAAGCGGCTTATAGAAAAAGAAGCCGATTATGAGGTGCAGGAGCGCAACCACGACACTTACGGGCGTAATTACTTCTAGAAAATCAATAAGAGGATAGAGTTGTGTTGCGGGCGGAGTAAACGCATACACGATAAACCCAAGACATAGTAACGACTGGATAATGATTGTTGTGTATCGGTGTAGTTGTAGCCAGCGTCCACTAGCAAGCTGCATATGTGTTTTGCCCACCTGTCATTATGGTTTAGAGCTTATACTATAGAGTATACGTTATTATAGATAAGTTTTCTACTCACGGCAGGCCAACCATGAACAAGGTCAAAAGTATGCTACCATATATTTCGACACTGATAATATAAGTAGTCACTATAGTTAGCTGGCCCCTTCGTCTAACGGCTAGGACGCCAGGTTCTCATCCTGGAAATAGGGGTTCGATTCCCCTAGGGGTCACCAATATAAAAGACTCATCAAATGATGGGTCTTTTATATTTGTTGCTCTCCGAAGGAGAGATCGAACCCCGTCAGGCGGTTCGGGCGCCAACGAAGCCGCCCGCAGAAATTTATTTCGAGGACGACGAGTGCGCAAGTCTTCCCCTAGGGGTCACCAAATATGCTGATCAGCCTCGAGACAAGCGAACAAGTTGGCTCCCCATCCAAAGTTATGTCCAAAGGCTACTTGATGTTATTTAAGAAGCCAACCAACTGCTTCGGAGTTATTTCTGCTTTAATGATGTAACCATCGGCCTGCTGTTCGATTTTTTGCTTGTTTTCTTCACCCTGCTCCAGGTTGGTGATAATAATAATCTTTGCCTTAATGGCTGGCGAACGTTCTCTCAGGCGTTCAAGAATTTCTGTCCCGGTCATGGTCGGCACCATAATATCGAGCAGTATAATGTCAAACGCATCAGACAATGCCTTATCGAACCCGTCCTTGCCATCAATAGCAAGGACTACTTCATAGCCAGCCTTCTCGAGTGCTCGCACATACAGTTCACTAATAAAATATTCATCTTCGATGATGAGTACTTTTCGATTAGGTTGTGGATTGACTGATTCATCCATAAGTTATCTCCGATACATTGAGTGGTTTTTGACCCAGCCGTGTGATTGTCTAATGATGTCCTTGCCGTCGCCTTGCTTCTGCTCGTCAGTTAATTGACTGTATGGTACCACACTGAATCCAAAGGTGCTCCCCTCACCTTCTTTGGAATTTACCCATACCTGACCGCCGTGGGCAGAGATAATGGACTTGATTAAGTAGAGCCCCAGACCGGTTCCAGCGGCTTTTCCTCGTGTGCGATGATTGCGGTAGAATTTTTCAAATAGGTTTGTCGTGACACTAGTCGGCATACCGATACCAAAGTCTTGCACAGTAGTTTCAATTAACCCATTATCACCTACTCTACTACTCACAATAATCTTCTCTGACCCCTTTGAATACTTAATAGCATTATCGATGAGGTTAGCAACTACCTCGTAAATACTAATGTTGTCTATCCCAACTGTCGGAATGTCTTTGTCGATATTTCGTTCAATTGTTATGCCGTTGATTTTTGCCCGCACGTCCATATCATCAAGAACGGAGTTGATCGTTTTGCTCCAATCGGCTTCTGTAAGGTTCATCATGAGTTGGTTTTGCTCAATTCTCGCAACATTTAGGATGTTATTGACAAAAATTGTAAGCTGAGCAGCAGCAACATTCATCTTATGCATGAAGTCTCGCATCTCTTCGTCGACCGAATCAGCCAACTCGTCTTCTAATACTTCAATGTATCCCCGAAGCATAGTAAGAGGAGTACGTAGTTCATGAACCGCCAGAGCAACGAAGCCGAGTGATTCGTCATCTTGGCTATAACGTTCTGTACGATCAAAGAACGTAATAATAAACTCAGCACCGCTTGGGTTGTCTCGGTTGTAATGCGCGCTGATATCGCATTGTTTCATGCTCTGGTCAGGCAATGTGACTCGCACCCGTTCCCAAAGTCGAGTACTTGTTACCTTGTTTTTTTGACATTCATCAATCCAGCTACTGAGGGTCTTTTCGCTGGGAAACTCTAGCCGTATGGTGTCTTCTAGCGGTTGACCGAATAATTTCCCTGACTCTAGACCGACATAAGCAATGCCTGATTCACTTGCATTAGTTATTTGGCGTTCGCTATTTAACACAAATAATGGAAGTGGCAGGTGGTTCACGACATTAACCGCCTGGATGATAGATTCTCTGCGACTGTCCGTCTCAACTTCTTTTGCAGATTCATGACTGGCCATCTGATATATCTGGAGCGCCATACTGCTGACGAGCTCTCTCCCGATTCGTACTGCATCAAGGTTTGGTGGCGACGAGGGGGCGTTCTCATGATTCGGCGCGACATGTAATATTGCGTTTGTTAGAGTTTGTATTGGTTCAAGTACTACACGGGTCAATAATTCTCCTAGAACCAGCGCAAATCCAATAATCCCTGCAAAAGCGAGAATCAGCGCAACTATAGAGTCTAGATCCATTTGTTCAAACAAGATATACCAGAGGCCAACTGAAACAGCACCAACCGCTAGTAGGCCGAACGCAATTTGTCCATAGACTTGTGTTTTGAGTTTTTTGCTATGGTCCATACGACCATTATACTTATGGTTTTACAGAAATTTGATTTTCGTTTGTAGCTAGTGTTATCCAGGTCTGTCCTGGATTAAGGCCAATTGGTGATCCGTCTTC
>SLOC01000049.1 GCA_007132685.1 Candidatus Saccharimonadota bacterium
AGAATACGATCAACTTAAAAACGGCAACCAAGCTGACACAGCCGATACTACTGGCGAAGCAACTCCGGGAGATGATGAAACATCACCTGAGACAGATGAGGCAGGTGAAGAGCAGCAGGATACAAAGAACGAAGAGCAAGCTAAACAGAAATTAGCGCAAAC
Organism: Candidatus Saccharimonadota bacterium; assembly: GCA_007132685.1. GTDB lineage: Bacteria > Patescibacteriota > Saccharimonadia > Saccharimonadales > SLHW01 > SLHW01. The sequence continues at coordinate 163 of SLOC01000049.1, forward strand.
CAGAGCAGCTATCAGAAAAATCGAAAAAGGAAAACAAGCGCTAGATGGTGAAATAGCCTCAACTAGGGCACACCTGGATGATGCGGGCGAACAACCGGACGATAATGGCGAAGAAGCTGATACACAAGAAAAGGTGCGCTTCAAGCGAATTCGTAAGCTTGGCAGACAAATTGGCGAGATGCTTGGCATCAGAGAGTCTGTAGAGCAAGAGGATTCCGAGGACGGCACTACTAACGGTGGCGACCTCCATACGTCAGCAGACACTCGACAAGGACATGGACCAAAGCAAGGTGGCGAATCAGCAGAACAAGATGTCGACGAAGACAGTCAAGCTGAAGAAAGCCAAAGCGAGCGGGAAGAGCATGACGACATAAATGAAAGCTCCGACGACGCGCCAAAAGAAGGCAAGCGCAATGGCAAGGAAAAAGTTGAACTAGACAGAGAGTCACTTGAAGCGCTTAAGCGCATCAACGGCGAAGCGGGGCAAACAGAAGGGTCGGCGGACGATGACAATTTACCAGCAGGTGAATCTGTGAGAGTTCTTTCAGCACAAGAAAACGTAGATATAAACCGAAATAAAGCTCTCAAGAAACTGCGAAAAGGCAGTAAGCTCAACCTCGGTGGTTATGGCACAGCCAAAGTTACTGAAACGAAACGAGACGATGAAGGCAACCGCATATTTAAAATAGAGCTTCCGGACGGTCGAGTAACTTCAATGGGCGAGCGACGACTCGGTGAGCTTCTTGTGCCTCAACCAGAACAAGCGCAAGAGACAAACGGCGAGCAACAGACCGCAGATAACCCACCAGCAAATCAAGGTGATGCTACCCCAGAGGATTCAGAAAACGATAGTGACCGAACTCACGTAAAAGTAATTAACAATTCTAAATAAGTTAAAAAGCTACTACTACTACCTTGGAGTAAAAACGCTTCCTTTAGCCAGGAGGCGTTTTTTTATGCGTAGTGCTACCATAGAACAACAACCTGTAGCTACAAATGAGGATGAAAAAGGATACACTACTACCGCTCGCTCGCCAACACGGCACTCCGTTGTTCGTGTATTTTTGTGAGGAAATTAATCGACAGACTGACCAATTGCTCGCGCTTGATATGCCGTACGGGTATACGCCGCGGTACGCCATGAAGGCAAATCCGCATCCAGAGATAGTGAAGCATATCGTTTCGCGCGGGGTTGGGGTTGATGCAAGCAGTAGCTACGAGGCGGAGCAGGCAATTCAGTTTGGCGTGCCGCCTGATCAAATAGCCTTGACCTCTCAGCAGTCGGCGCACAACCTAAAAGAGCTCGTAGAGCAAGGGGTAACGTATCATGCGACGAGCCTGCACCAACTGGAGCTCTACGGCAGGGTATTTCCGAACACGACAGTTGGGGTGCGGATTAACCCAGGCGTTGGCTCCGGACATTCTCAAAAAACCAACGTCGGGGGACCAACTAGCAGTTTCGGTATATGGCACGAATACATCGATGACATAAAAACTGTCGCCAAGCGATATAACTTCACAATTAACAAAGTGCATACCCATGTAGGCTCTGGCACCGATCTTGCTATATGGAAAGAGGCGATTGATTTGAGCCTGGTTGCTGCTCGGCAATTCGAGGATTGTGCAATCATTAATTTAGGTGGCGGCTTCAAAGTGGCCCGCATGCCAGACGAGGTGTCTACTCCGATTGATCAAGTGGCCAGTGTAATCAGTCAACGCATCAAACAATTTAAGCAGGAGACTGGCACGGAGCTGCATGTTGAGCTGGAGCCCGGAGGTTTTCTAGTGGCGGGCGCAGGAGTATTGCTTGCAGAGATTGATGACATTGTCGATACGGGCGAAGGCGGCTACACGTTTATAAAATTAAACACCGGCATGAACGACATACTCAGGCCTTCATTGTACGCAGCCCAACATCGAATTGAAGTACTAACAGATAGAAATAATACTAAAGAGTATGCAGTAGTCGGGCATAACTGTGAAAGTGGTGATTTGCTCACGCCAGCAATAGGTGACCCAGAAACCATTGCAACGCGTGAACTTACTGAGGCGCAGATCGGTGATATTGTCGCCGTTGGGGATGTAGGCGCATATTGTGCCAGTATGGCGGCGCATGGCTATAATGGATTTCCTTCAGCAAAAGAAGTAGTAGTTCGAGGGTCTAGATAGATGAGCGCACAAAAAGCAACGCTTGCTGCTGGGTGCTTCTGGGGAGTGCAGCATTATTTTGATCAAGTACCCGGGGTATTAAAAACGACAGTTGGCTATACTGGCGGAGATTCCAATGACCCGAGCTATGAACAAGTGTGTATCGGCAATACCGGTCACGCCGAAGCAACTTTGATTGAATTTGATCCACAAAAAGTGTCATACCAGGAGTTGTTGAAGCATTTTTTTCGCCTGCATGATCCGACGCAACGCAACCGTCAGGGGCCAGACATTGGCTCGCAGTACCGCTCTGCAATTTTCTATCATGATGAGACGCAAAAGCAGCAAGCAATCAGCCTGATTGACGAGCTAAAGCGCGACTACCAAGATCCTATCGCTACTGAAGTCACTCCTGCACCAAAGTTTTATCCGGCAGAAGAATATCATCAAAAATTCACCGAGAAGACTGGTCGTGGTGCTTGCCACGTAAACTACGAGCCGCTTAACTACTGAAGTAATACCTGGGTGTACGAATAGGTAATCTGTGCTACACTTTTGCCATGGCAAAGAGAG
>SLOC01000017.1 GCA_007132685.1 Candidatus Saccharimonadota bacterium
CGACGCCAACCGCGGTTTTTTGTCTTAGCTAGACCTACCAATAGTAGCGAGAACAAGACCACGGCAGCGATACTTGGCCACAATAAATTCGATAGCAACTGAAACACCTTGGGAGCATTCGAATCAGTGAAGTCATAATCTGTATCAGCAAACAGCTCCTCTGAAGACAACTCAGCTTCCGGCAAAAAATCATCAGAAGCCAATAGCTCTTGCTCGTAAGATTCTACGAGTTCTTCAGTAGTGACCCCTGGCGGGATGCACGTAAGGTCTTGCGGATTTGCTCCTGGCTGTGCTTGATCGAATGACGTGCAGGTTGGCAGGGTTGCTAATTCTTCCTCTAATTCACTTGCTATCCCATCAATAAAGTCAGACCGAGCGCTGGAAAAATCAATCGTAAAGCGTGGCTCATCGACCTCGCCCTTTAGCCATTCATATACAGCGTCTATAGCCGTCTCGAATTGCTCTTGTACCAAGTTTGCGTCAAGGGTTTGTTGAGCGAGCTCATATGCTGTGGCGCCATCTCCGCCAAATGCATCTGTAGCCTGTTCACCCAGCTGTTGGGATACGTCATCAACAAGCACTTGATATGCGCCTGACTCTGCCATCGTTTCTTTAACAGAGGTTGGTTCAGCGAATAGCTGCATGAATACTATCGCAAAAACCAGTGCAACAATCGCTATATGCAGCAATGTAACGGTCAATAAGGTGCCCAACAATCGCATAACAGCATTGTAAGCTACTTGGCGCGCCATGGCATAATGTATATATGGCAGAATCAGTTTTTACCAAGATAATTAAAGGTGAGCTTCCAGCACACAAAGTGTATGAGGATGAGCGGACTATCGCAATCATTCCCCTACATCCGATTGCCAAAGCTCATGTGCTCGTCATACCAAAGACACAAATCGACCAGTTTATCGACTTGCCAGACGAGGACTATCAGGCGGTGATGGCAACCGTAAAGAAGGTTGGTCAACGCATCAATGAAAAACTGCAGCCAAAGCGAGTCGGCCTACAGGTGGTCGGACTTGATGTGCCGCACGTGCATGTGCATGTCATTGGTTTTGATACACTCAAGCAATACAGAGAGCACCCCGACCCATCTTCTCCACCAGACGAGGAAAAGAACGCCGCGCTCGCCAAATTGCTGGCTTTTTCGTAAACTAGAACCATGACAAACGGCGTAATTGCATTTTTAGCTGCTATCGGTGTAGCCACCTGGGTATATACCAAGTTTAATCGGAGCACCGGTGGCAACGCGCAGTCGGCTATTGTTGGATCTGGCGTGGTCGGTGTAATCGTTTTTATTCTGGTATTCACCCTGCTCCGGTTCATACCGGAGTAAATGCTTGACCCTGCTTCGTCCGCCAGCCGGCGGCCTACGAAGAACACTGCATGATAAGCAGTTATCGCTAGCCATTTGATGCTAGTTTAAGTTGGATTTTCTAAAATAAAATAGTAATATACGGTGTATGAATGAGGAGGAATTAGGGCGGGCACTGCAGGCTGCGCGTAAAAATGCCGGTCTAACGCAGCAGCAACTCTGCCAAAAGGCGGACTTGAGCTACTCAACGCTCGCCAAGATTGAGCGTGGCGCCATCAAGGCACCGTCGATTTTTACCATCCATTCTATCGCTGAAGCTCTCGGCCTGACACTCAACGAGCTCCTCGGCGAAATTATTCCGGACAAACCCAAGAAAAAACAATCTGCAACAGGCATAAAATTCGTTTATTTTGATATCAACGGCTGCTTAGTGCACTTTTATCATCGGGCGTTTACGATTCTAGCGGACGATACCGGCAAGCCGGCAGATATGATTGAGACAACCTTCTGGCATTACAACGATGCAGTGTGTCGTGGCGAGATGAGCATGGATGACTTTAATGCCGTACTTGGTGAGCAACTCGAAAAACCAGGCATCGACTGGCGGAACTACTATCTAGAGGCAGTTGAACCAATCCAGGAGATGTATGAGCTCGTACACTGGGCCCAGGAGCATTATCACATCGGTCTTCTGAGCAACATCATGCCTGATCTAATCCCAATGATGCTCAAAAAAGAGATTTTGCCGAATGTAGAGTACGACAGCATCATTGACTCCTCAGAAGTAAAGGCAATCAAGCCAGAAGAAGAGATTTTTGTAACTGCAGCCGAGAAAGTACCCTTCCCACCTGAAGAACTCTTGCTTATAGATGACTCCAGAGCCAATGTCATGGCCGCTGAGCGGCTTGGTTGGCGGGTTTTGTGGTTTGATGCGTATCGGCCGGTTGAGAGCGTGAGGCGCGTCCGTGACGCCCTCCGCTTTGAATAGCCCGCAGCGCATGTCCTGCCAGCCTGCAGAACAGGCAGCCCTGACATGCTTTCCCGCAAATCACTGTGTTGTTGCTTCCAGTGCTCGCTCAATGTACTCATAGGTACACCTCGCTGGAGCGCTTCAGTAGCGCCTTGTGCTTTACGGAAATGCGAGCTATTCAAACTTTTAGTAACCTTTCTCGAATACGAATCCCTCAATTCTACGCAGAACCACACGCCTCTTTTAGTCAGCGCCGAGTGCTACGAAGTCACATTTATTTTTGGACTCGAGCGCGCTTCTCTCACTAGCCGGAGAAGGTCTCAAATATTTTTAGGATAAATTTACTGCGTTAGAAGCTGCGATACTCGTGCACCGTACCGCTCGTACGGCTTACTCCGTTTCTCGCTTCTGCCTTGCACTTTGTTGTCTCGGATGATTTAGCTTCATATGTTGTTTTCCCGCAAATCACTGCGTTGCAACTTCCAGTGCTCGCTTAATGCACCAGTAATTACATTTCGCTAAATAGTTCTCTGGTGCCTTGTGGTTTA
>SLOC01000034.1 GCA_007132685.1 Candidatus Saccharimonadota bacterium
ATATTATAGGGGTAGCACTTATGAATAAAAAAAGTGCTCAAAAACAAAAACGCATCTGTAACAACGGCTTCTCGCAAGCCGTTGTTCCATAAAGAAACACCAACACAATTCTCCTCAAAAAATCTACAAAAATCTCAAAAACTTCGCCGGCACACCATCCAAATCGGATGGTGTGTTTAATTGTGGTTTTGTTTATTTTTTAAAAAATCGTTACACTGCGCGACCATGCCACATGTAAAAAGTACTGTCATAGATTCTGCTGAGGGGGCGATAGTTGATGTCGAGTGCAAGCTCTCTAACAATCTTCCCTCGCTTGTTATTGTAGGCCTTGCCAGCAAAGCTGTAGACGAAGCGAAAGATCGCATTCGTGCAGCCTTTGCAAGTTGCAATATTCGTATGCCGCAAAAACGTATCACCATAAATCTCGCACCTGCTGATGTGCAAAAAGACGGCGCGGCGTTGGATCTAGCAATAGCCGTAGCAATCCTCGCAGAAACAAAACAAGTAAAAGAAAGTGCCGTAAGAAACACTGTTATATTCGGTGAATTGGGCCTGGATGGCATGATACGTCCGGTGAGAGGTATTATTGGCCGATTAGAGCTAGCGAAGCGTCACGGTATACAAAAGGCTATTGTGCCGAAGGGTAACACCCCTCAAGCAGCTCTACTGGAAGACATTAAACTACTCACAGCTACATCTTTAAAAGACCTCTACCGCTTCCTGAGTGGCGAAAAGACGGATCTCAGCTTCACTCCATCAGTAAAACTGAGAACCGCTCAACAAAATAACTTATCTTCACCTGAGGACACTATAGATATCGCACAAATTACCGGCCAACAACAAGCCAAGAGAGCTCTAGAAATAGCCGCAGCCGGAGGTCATAATGTCCTGCTTAATGGACCGCCGGGTACAGGCAAAAGCATGTTAGCTAAGGCATTTATCGGAATTTTACCAGACATGACCCACGAAGAAGTGCTGGAAGTAACGCATTTGCACAGTCTTGCCACTAGACAGTACGACAAATTAGTCACGCAAAGACCGCTTCGCGCCCCACATCATAGTGCCAGCGAAGTATCAGTTATCGGAGGCGGTCAAACCCCAAAGCCTGGCGAAATCAGCTTAAGCCACCGTGGTGTTTTATTTTTTGATGAGTTCCCAGAGTTTAAACGAAGCGTCGTTGAAGCGCTTAGGCAACCTTTGGAGGATAAGGTGGTTTCGGTTAGTCGAGCCAAGGCAAGTATCGACTATCCCGCAGACTTTATCTTTATTGCGACGAGTAATCCGTGCCCGTGTGGCTACTACGGCACCAAAAAAGCTTGTGAGTGCTCGCCGCACGCTGTTTTAAGGTACCGACAGAAGCTCTCTGGACCAATCACTGACCGCATAGACCTGTATGTAGATGTTCATGAGGTGCTTCACGAGAAGCTACTACACAACACCCTGGACGGCGATTCAAGTTCTATAGTAAAACGTCGTGTCGAACTAGCCCGGAAAACACAACGCCAACGCTATAAACACTCTACCACCAATGCTGGTACAAGCAATCAGCTCATAAAGCATCATATACATTTATCTCCTGCTGCAACTGATATGCTCAATCAGGCCGCAAAAAAGCTCGACATATCTGCCAGAGCCTATATGAAGATCGTAAAAGTAGCACGAACAATCGCTGATATCGACAATTCAGAGCAAACGAAAGAACAGCACATATCTGAGGCATTACAGTACCGACAACCCGCACAACAGCTTCTCTAGCAAGTTTTTTGTTGACCTCTGTTGGTATATTTGCTAGCATGAAGTACTGAATCAGCGAGAAGTAAAGAAGGAGCACAAACCCATCGACAAGAAAACTCGCCTGAATGAACAGATTCGGGCACGCGAAGTACGCGTTATCGACGACTCCGGCAATCAGCTAGGAGTTATGTCTAAGCAAGAAGCTATCGAGGAAGCGCGTCGTGCAGGTTTAGATCTTGTTGAGGTGTCTCCAAGCGCTGAGCCGCCTGTTGCCAAAATTGTTGACTGGGGTAAGTACAAGTACCAGAAAACCAAGCAGCAACAAAAAAACAAGCGGAAAAACAAAGCCAATGAGCTTAAGCAAATGCGTTTAGGGCTCAAGATTGGCGACCATGACCTAGATGTCAAGCTGCGCAAGATACAGAAGTTCTTAGACGCAGGCAGCAAAGTAAAGGTTACCGTTTTTTACAGAGGTCGAGAGAACGCTCACAAAGAGCTCGGATTCCAGTTAGCAGAACGAGTCATAGAGGCTCTCGGAGAAGACATAACTGTAGAACAGAAACCACAACTTGCAGGTCGTCAGCTTCACTTCGTCATACGCAAAAACAATTAACATCTGCTAACATATAGTATTAATAACCTACGGAGAAGTAGTATGCCCAAGCAAAAGACCCACAGCGGCACCAAAGGTCGCATCAAGATAACCAAAACTGGCAAGGTCCTTCGAGGAAATGCCGGCAAGAACCACCTATTGCAAAAGAAAAGCGCTGCACGTAAGCGCCGACTTGATATTGCAAGCGCAGTAAGCGGCAAGCGAGCTGTTAATGCTAAACGTAAGCTAGGTCTCAAATAAGCAGCCAAAGGAGTAGTTAATATGCGTGTCAAACGAGGTGTTACCGCGCACAAGCGGCACCAAAAAATTCGAAAAGCGACCAAAGGGATGACCCGTGGTAATCGCTCAAGTATAAAGCGTGGCAGACAAGCAGTCACCCGAGCTTTACAGTACTCATATCGGGATCGCCGTAATCGTAAGCGTGATTTTCGCAGTCTATGGAACACCCGAATAAATGCAGCCGCTAGAGAAAACGGCACCACCTACAGTAAACTTATTGCTGGTCTGAAGAAGGCAAATATTACCCTCGATAGAAAGATATTGGCTGAATTAGCAGTGAATGAGCCCAAGGCTTTTGCTGAAATCGTCAAAAAAGCTAAATAAAACTAGCCGTATAATACCAAAAACACCTCTCGCTATACTTAGTGAGAGGTGTTTTTTGCGCTTGGGCAACGAGTAAGCCGGGTTCTGTCTTGTGTCTGATCATCTATCTACGCCTGCTGTTGCCAACAGGCTTAAGCGGATAAACGGCAATCTGACGGGAATCAGACCATATATATGGCGCATTGCCTCCTTGCAGCCGACAGGGTTTGCCTCCTCTTATAGTCACCTATGAGAGCTGTGAGCTTTTACCTCACTCGTTTCACCTGATCCGCCTTAGGCGGATGTTTCGTTTCTGTGGCACTTTCCCTAGGATTACTCCCGGTTGCTGTTAGCAACTGTCGTCCCTATGCTGCCCGGACTTTCCTCCCCGCACCTAAAATTACTTTAATTCTTGTATGTACCCTGATGTTATGACCAACTATGCACCTATAAAACTGCCGTCATGCATAATTGTGCTACTTTTATCAAAGTAACCTTGGGTGCGGGGCGATCAGATACGTTACCCGAGCGCAAAACCTATTATGCCTACTTTTCGTGTCGTGCGTCAAGTACTTTATTAACTTCAGCGTCCGCGGCCTTATTCATTTCGCGGGGAACGTGCGTAAACGTCACCTTGTCAAACTGGGCAACAAGGTCCTTTACTGCTTGATGGATTGGCCACAGATCTCGGTTTTTTACCTTGAACTTGCCCCGCATTTGGTTAACCACGAGTAGGCTATCTAGATAAACGTCCACCTCTTTCGCCCCAAGCGCCTTGGCTTTCTCGAGCCCTAGCCTGACCGCATGGTATTCAGCTTGATTATTAGTGGTAATTCCTAGGTATTCACCGCTCTGCTGCAGTACTTGCTCTTCTTCGTTCATGAGCACGTATCCGCTCGCTGACGGACCTGGGTTACCCCTAGAGCCACCGTCAGCATAGAGTATTAGTTCTGTTGCTTCTGGTTTTTTTTCCGATTTTGTATCTGCTGCCTTGTCGTTGCTGTAGTTGTTTGCGATATCGTCAATGGCTTGGGCAAGCTGTTTGTCCTTATCAGTTATTGTGTCCTCGTCGTGAGTTTTAAGCCAAAATTCTACAGTATTGTAGACATTCTTCCATTCCGGATGATGTCCCTGCTCTTCTGCTACCTCTGCTACTTCCGCCATAAACGAAAACGCCTGAGCAAAGTCATCAAAAGTAAACTTCTTATGCAGCTTTCCTTCTTTTTCTTTCCACATATCTTATTAGTGTAAAGTTTTTAAGATGTAAAGTCTAAAGAATTAAATAAATTGGTCAGGGTGAGAGGACTTGAACCTCCGCTCTCACGACCCCCAGCCGTGCGCTTTACCAACTAAGCTACACCCTGCCATCGATATACGAGGCACCTTACGTTCTATAGTATATCCCCACGCGCTACTCCGCCTGAGGCGGACGCCACACCCCGATTTTGCTTCCTCTAGGGTGCCGGAGAGCGGTGTGACAACCTGGTGTAATCTCCAGGTGGGTGTTCGCACGGTAGCACCACGGTGCTACGACGGATATTGAACTCCCTAATGATAGGTATTCAGATTATCATTAAACCGTCTCCGGCATTTTATAGTATAAGAGACAAGACCTCGGAGCCCAATATAAATTCGGCGAACCACATAATTACCGCAAATAATATCGGTGCAATCGTTCCGATTAACAAGAAGAAAAATAGCAAGAAGCCAACGAGTCCAAACGACTCAATAGCTGCCATCAAGCGGCGCAGGCCATCTGGAGCAAACGCATATAATACCCTTGAACCATCGAGTGGCGGAAACGGAATCATATTAAAAACAAAGAAACCAAGATTTACAAACACAAACAATGCCATTATCTCCACCATGATTGGTGACGCCGTATCAGCGAATAGTCGTATAAACAGCCCAGCAATACCTGCAAGCACCAGATTAGTTAGTGGGCCAGCAAACGCTACCATCGCTGCGCCATACTCATCATGACGAAGCCGCGCTGGGTTAAATGGCACCGGTTTTGCTGCGCCGAGTATTGGCGCACCGGCCATAAACAACAAAAGCGGCATCAAAATAGTTAGGAATGGGTCTATGTGCCGAATTGGATTAAGCGACACCCTTCCCTGTAAATAGGCTGTATCGTCACCCAGCCAGTGCGAGGTATAGGCGTGCATTGCCTCATGAAGCGTAATCGACACCAGAATCGACACAATGACAACTATTATCGAAATAATCCCTGGATCCATATCCTACCCAGTATACCAGCTGATTTAGTAGTATGTAGGGAACGACTGGGCGATAATGAAAAGTTAAGAGCCCCTACAGAAATTGAGACAGGACTTCATCAGGCGGTTCAAAAATCCTTAATTCAAAACTCGAATACTTGACGCGTCAAGTATTTTTTCTAGCCCTGTTATGTTGTGTTTCTAGTACTAGGTACAGTTAAAGTTCTATTATCTACTTAACTTCTTTGGCAATAGCACCGTCAATCTTAAGTTCGCCATTCTTTTTGAGTGTGCGTATAGCTTGGGTGCTGAGGCGCATTTTTACCTTTTTACCATCAACCACAAGGGTTTTCTGTTGCAGATTTGGCTTCCATACTTTTTTCGTATGGCGCTGTGAGAAGCTCACACTGTTGCCAAACTGCTTGGATTTACCGGTTGCGTCACATTTATGCATATATAATCTCTTTCGTTAGACTCGATTGCCTAGTGTACCTGATGTAGTGGGATTATTCAAGGAGTATTTAAGCAAATACCGTTTGTAATTATCAAGACTGGGGTTCAAGAACAATTAGCTGCTTGCTCTCTGGTAGAGCTGCGTTCGGCTTAAGCTTAAATTTATCCGTCGTATCTGTTGGCTCCATGGACAATACTTTAAGCGCTTCATCTAGAGGTTGTTGCGGAACCTCATAGTTAACCCCTTTGATATCATAGTGTGTTGGAATAATGATTTTGGGGTCAATCTTTTTCGCTAGTTTCGTTGCTCCAATCGGGTCAAGCGTATACCCATTACCACCTACTGGAATTATCAAAATATCAATAGTGCCAAGCTCCTCAAGTTTTTCTTCCGACAGATCAGGATAAATATGGCCAAGCACGGCAACACGTATATCACCTATAGCTAGCCTATAAATTACAGCCTTTTCGCCAGATTCATCAGTGTGAGCTTGGGCGGGAATGCCTAAAATAGACACCTGAGAAAGCTCGTACTCGCCTGGCATATCGATAAATGTGCGCGCATTCTTGATAACGTCATCGCTGATTAAATTGGGATTGGTAAACAATGCAATGTTGTCTTTTTTGGTCACTGGTTTTTTGCCAAGCGCCTTTAGGTTATCATCGATGACTACTGTTGCTTCTTTGGTATTGATGCGCACGCAATTAGCACCGTAAAACTGAATATCCATAAACTATTTCTCCTCTTTGGTTTTTGCCTTAACTTCTTCTGTGGATTCATCCTTGCTGCTGCCAGATAAGCGATTGTTCTTATCAATGAGTGTCTGCTTTTTTGCGGCAAGTGCTAATAAAATAAACCGATCATTCACTTGCTCACGATAAGCAAAATCTTTTGGCGTCATAACTGCGAAGCGAATATCTTTGCCTTCTTTCTCCTCCAGTTCGGTGATGTATTTTTCGAGCTGAGTTTGATTTATGTCGCCGACAATAAGCAGGTCAACGCCGCTAGATTCATCACGAGTGAATTGCCCCGTAAAAAATGCGAGCTCAACATTGCCAAGCTTTTTTAGTCGAGCTTCGCTGGATAGGTCGTCTCCGGTCACTGATTTGTTAACTACTCTATCTGAACCGAATATCTGTGCCAACGGATCGTAATATTCAAACTTTTGATTAACTTCATAGTATAGCTTGTTGTTTTGCGTGTCTGAGGAAATAATGCCAATACTAAGAAGGTTGGATAGCTCTCGACGCACCGAGTTAATTTGCTCATCTATTTTACGAGTTATTTCACGAACATAAAAAGACCGGTTAGGATTGCCATAAAACAGGTGCAGTAACTTGACACGCGTCTTAGAACCAAATAGCTGCTCTACCACCTTATACCTCCTAGAATACGCTGAAAATCAATCGAATAAGTAGTTTGGTTGATTTTCATATCATCACGTAGAGATTGCTGCTGATTTACTCCTGTCATGGTCTTAGTATAGCAGAGGTGGGTACAGAAATTTAGTTTTGATTCAAGAACGTACACATTTTATGTTGGACCTGCTCATAGCTTGAGCACCAATTGATATCTTGACTTCTCTTAAACCAGGTGTGCTGTCGTTTGGCCAGTTGGCGAGTCGATTGAATGATGCGTTGCTTGGTTTGTTCAAGTGTCTGGTCACCGTCAAGAAAATCACGCCATTCTATGTAACCAATCCCCTTCAACCCCTCACACTCCCAGCCGTACTTTTCGCACAATTTACGCACCTCTGTTTCTAGACCACTCCTGATCATCTGATTAACTCGCTGCTTTATAGCGCTTTCTAGCTGTTGCTTGGGGATTTTGACACCTAAAACGAGAGTGTTTGGTCGGAGCGGCCGCCTTTGGGGTACAGCACCGTTGGTTTCGAGTAAGCGTATAATGCGGCGCTTGTTGCGGACATCAATGATTGAGGTATTGAGATTTCTGCCCGTTGCCTCTTTAAGCAGCTCGTCTATTGTCATAGCATTGTAGCGCTCACGCTCCTTAGAAGAACCCTTCCGGCTGAAGCTGTAATCATACAAAATGCTGTCGACATAAAGGCCAGTGCCGCCAACTAACAAGGGTAGCTTCCCTCGACTGGCAATATCTTTAATCGCTGTCTTGGCGCTGCGCTGAAACTCAACTGCAGTGAAATCTTCGCACGGTTCAACGATATCAATAAGGTGATGCCCCACTGATTGCCTGTCGCCTGCTGAAGGTTTAGCTGTACCGATGTCGAGCTGCTTCCGAACCGTCCAGGAGTCAGCCGCAATTATTTCGGCATTGAATTCTTTAGCTAGTTGCATCGCTATAGCTGATTTACCGGATGCGGTCTGACCGACGATTGCCACAAGTGGAGTTTGCGACATATTTGACATCTTATAACTGTTACTTGATTTTTTATTCATGGGCCAATTAACCACTTTTAAACTTTTCTGGTCGCCACAACAAACTATCTACGTCTACTCGATAATCATCTGATATTTTTACTCCTTCGGCAGACAAATGACGAGCGTGTGCACGTCTGCCGCCAGGATAACCACGAGCAAGGTTACCCTGCTTATTCACTACTCTATGCCACGGCAGTTCACAGGAGGGACAAAGCACATCGGCCTGCCTTATGGCACAGCCACGAACCCTGCCGATGCTTTTGGCGGACTGCTTCGTTGCAGCCTCCGCTGCTCCTTTGTCGTATGCTTTATACGACTCGGTTTGCTGCTCGGCTACGCCTTGCATTCCATCCAAATTTGTCCCTCCTGTCACTCCGCAAGAAGGTAGACCAATGCATGGAGCCCAGTGGGCAATCCCGCCAACCATACGAGCAGCACGGGGGTTACCACAAAGTGCTGCGATTTGCCCGTAAGTCATCACCCTGCCACGCGGTATCAGTGCAACGAGGTTATAAACTTCTGTGCGGAAATCATTTGAACCCATGTCGACTACAGAGAGGTTTTATTGACTCGACTCTTCGCTTCGTGTGCCACAGTCTTGAGAAAATCGTCTATAGAATGTGAGTCATGAGGTGACTGCACCTCCATATCATTGCGAACCCGAGGAGTAACTTTGCTAGACGCGATCTCTTTTTCACCGATTACTACCGTATATGGTACCTTCATCAGCTCAGCGTTTCGGATTTTCTTACCAACTGATTCGTTACTATTATCGACAAAACTTCGCAGCCCAAGCTCTTTCACCTGCGCTTGCATACTATCGGCGAATGCGACCGTCGCCTCTTCCTGATTAACTGTAATGATTCGAATCTGTTCTGGCGCCAACCATACGGGGAACTTACCGCCAGTATGTTCGATATATACACTCAGAAATCGCTCGATTGACCCAAGAAGCGCGCAGTGAATCATTACCGGTCGATGGCTTGCACTATCCTCAGCTGTATACTCCAGCTCAAACCTTTCTGGTTGTACGAAATCTAGCTGTACCGTAGCCACCTGTGTCTGACGTCCTATCGCGTCAGTAGCGATAAAGTCAATCTTCGGGCCATAAAATGCTGCTTCGCCTTCATCTACTTCGTATTCTAAGTCATTCTTCTTAGCTAATGCTTCTAGGATGTTCTGAGCATCGTCCCATAGTTGCGTATCGCCAAGGTACCCCTCTCCACTATCTCTAAACGAAAGATGAACGCGGGCAATCTCCATACCTAAAGTAGCGTAGAGGTCTTTCACTGATTGAATTAGCTCGTGTACAGATTCATCTATTTGATCTTTGCGGCAAAATACGTGGCTATCATCCTGGGTAGCTGACCTGACGCGCTCCAAGCCATGAAGTTCTCCAGACTTTTCATCTCGATAAACTGTGGTTGTCTCCATAAATTTTATCGGTAGGTCTCGGTAGCTTCTCTGTTGGCTGGCATATATCTGAGTGTGGTGCGGACAGTTCATCGGTTTTAGTACAAAATTATCAGATGTTTCCTGGCTTTCTACCAAGAACAATTCATCGCCGAACTTATCCCAGTGACCGGATCTGTTGTACAAGTCACTCTTTGTTATATGGGGAATCCAAACCTTCTCAAAGCCGTATGCAGCCCTTAACTCCTGAGAGTACTTATTAAGCTCTTCCCGCAAGACTGTGCCTCGAGGAGTAAATAGTGGTAAGCCAGACCCGACCAAGCCTGAGAAGACAAACAAATCAAGCTCTTGACCGAGTTTGCGATGGTCTCGCTTTTTGGCTTCTTCAAGCATAGCAAGGTGTTGGCGCAGTTCTTTTTCGCTCGAAAATGCTACTCCATATAACCGCTGCATTTGCGGCTTGGTCTCATCACCCCGCCAATACGCCCCTGCTACACGCAAAAGCTTAAAGGCACCTGTCTTGCCAGTGGATTCCAGGTGAGGACCTCGGCACAAGTCGAAGAAATCACCATTTTGGTAAAAAGACACGTCCCCCACTTCTGCTTTGGTGCCGATCGAACCGGCCACCCCAGCTGGCAGACTTAACCCCATCACTGCCGGGTCAAGCTCACGCGCTAGGGTTGTGCCCTCTCTTTTTAGATCATGAAGCAGTTCTTGCTTGTACGGTTGCCGGTGTTTGGTTGCCCACTCTATCGCCTCATCGATAGGAAGCATCCTTTGCTCAAACGGCTGATTCTCGTCGATTATCTTTTGCATTTCAGCTTCGATTCTCGGGAAGTCATCTTCAGATATCTGCTTTTCACCGAGGTCAATATCATAATAAAAGCCGTGTTCTACTACCGGACCAACGCCAAATTTTACATCTGGCCATAGCCGCTGCACTGCACCTGCCATAATGTGAGCGAGCGAGTGTCGCATCGCATACAACTGATCAGATTGGTTGTCCTTTGTCATACAGTACTCCTAGTTGTCGCTAAATAAAAAACACATAAGATAATTCATATTTTACCTTATGTGCTATCGGGTCTGCTTTTGTCTTACCTAGCAGACGGTTCCACCGACCAGCGTTTACTCTTTAGCAGCACGTTTCGTACGTTCCACCTCTATGCCGACGAAGCTCCGTAGTTGGTGAGTCTACATCATCACTTGTGATGATTATAGCACTTTTTGGGTTTCATTATTATTTGCGTTAGCTCGAGAATTAAAAAAGTCGACTACTCTCGCAATAATAGTCGACTTCTTACTAAAACACCTTCCAAAACTTCACCGGTACTAACGATAATACCATACTAGCTGCATACTGCTAGTAATTAAATATTGTCATTATTAACACGTTTTTGTGTATATATACCAGTGGACGGTGGATAAGTCAGCAGACGATCATTTTTTATGTTTTGACTATGGTGTTTTTGCATCTATTGTAGGCGCCATAAAAGCATTCGATGATAAGAGGCTTTTTTACATATATAAATATAGTTGCCCCGTAAAATAAAGCCTTGACGGCTTTACCACGGGGCACTTCAAAATCTTTAAGTCATATACCTATAATGGCGGTGCCACGAG
>SLOC01000050.1 GCA_007132685.1 Candidatus Saccharimonadota bacterium
GCAAGACGTGCATTCTCATTGAGTGCAGCCTCGGCTGCTTGTTCATGTTGATTAAATCTAGTCGGTGTCTTCTCTGACATAATGATATTATATTAGCATAAATAGTATGAATGGTCAAGTGTTTATACACTTACCCGACGTGATTGCAAACGATGTATGTCACTCGCAGAGAATGGTCGCCTACAGAGAAAGATCTGGATAAATAGACTTGGTGGTTTCAGACACTTCGTAGCGAAGCTGCGGGAACGGCACGCCCTCACGCGCTGTTACTCCTTCCAAGAGCCAGAATAACCGCTCGCTATAACCAAAACCGCAGGCAGGCGGCATACCGTACTCCAACATCTCGACAAAATCAATGTCCAGCATCTGTGCCTCATCATCTCCCTTGTCGCGCATTGCCTGCTGCTCTTTGAACCGCTCTAACTGATCAATTGGATCGTTTAACTCTGAATATGCCTTGCAAGCCTCGGTACCACCTAATATAAGGTTAAATTGTTCACTAAGTCGCTTGTCCTTGGGCTGGGTTTTGGCAAGCGGCTGCATAAACGTCGGTATGTCTACTAAAAAGGCTGGGCCTGGCAATTCAACCCGAATTTTTTTCCAAAGCTTATCGATTCCTCTGGCACGGTTGTCTTGTTTTTCGACTTCAAGCCCGTTATCAGCGAGTGCTTTCTTTACTTCGTCAAGGCTCGCGTCGTGTGCATCGAGCCCATACTTCTCACGAATAACCTCTACAAAACTTATCCTCTCCCAGTCGGTCGAGTCGTCGCCTAAATCAACCTGCTGGCCATTTGCAAGTTCGAACTGGCGCGTCCCCCACGTCGCATCGACAACCGAACGCACAAGTTTTTGTGTAAGCTGCATACCGTCTTGCCAGTCAGCATATGCCCAATACCACTCCATCGCATTGTGTTCTGGCAAATGTTCGTCAGTGTAATTCTCGTTGCGAAAACGCGGGCCAATATCAAATACCTTCTCATAGCCACCGCCAAGCAACCGCTTCAGCGGTAGCTCGTGTGAAATTCTCAGATAAAAGTCATGGTCAAGCGCATCCATGTGCGTAATAAACGGCTTGGCGTCTGCACCGCCTGGGATATTCTCTAGGACCGGCGTAGCAATCTCTACAAAGCCCTCGCCCTGAAGAAAATGCCTCGTAGCGTCCCAAAACGCACTGCGCCTTAGATATCGCTCATATACATCTTTATTTACGTTCGTATCGATGTAGCGACGACGTAGGCGTTCTTCTTTATTTGTAAATCCGTCGTGTTCAGCTGGCAGGGGTCGAAGCGACTTAGTCAGTAGTCGCAATCGAGTAACCTCGATCGATATCTCACCAGTTTGCGTCTTTATCACCTTGCCTGTCGCTTCTACGAAATCACCTGGATCAAGTAGATTTAGTTGCTGAAATGCAATTTCTGCATTGCCTCCATCAGTATGGGTAAGTACATCATGCTTGATAAACAGCTGCAATGACTCGCTTGCGTCCCGCAGCACAAAAAAAGCAATCTTGCCGAACTTACGAGTGCTGACTATCCGACCAGTAACTATCGCCTCACTGCCCTCTAGCTCACCAAACTGCTCGACAATAGCCTTCGCTTGATGGGTGCGCTCCACCCGCGCTGGATACAGCGCAACTCCAGAGCGCTTGAGCTCTTCTAATTTTCGCAGTCGTTCATCTCTAAGTTCACGCAGTGTCGCCATTGATTACCTACCGTTTATCCTGTTGCTTTGTCATATTGTAGCATTTATTCCGCTTTGGAAGCGTGAGTAGGGATTAGCACCCTTTCCGCCAAAGTGCTACTCCTCTGACTTTGTGGCTATTTGGATCGTTCACATCACCGAATATGTATGGCGCCAAAATGCAGTCGCCTTCATCAGCAAACCTTGCGCCAGTCGATACCCGCAGCTCCTCGACAATAACCGATGCGCTGATTGCACTAGCACCAACATATGGCTCAAAACCATTTACCCTGAGCGCTTCATTTATGTGTACTGCTGTAAGGGGTGACAGCTCCATGGCCATCTCTACTTTTTCTATAAATGATTTGTCTCGAAAGTTCATAATATTTTCCAAATATAAAAACACCCTGTTCGGCTCATAGGTACGTCGTAAGAGCCAAGGGTGTTTCTATATGTAGTTACTTATATATTTAAGCCTTGCGCCTTGGGAGACTCTTACGACCACATCTTTGACTTGGTGTGTTGGCGATAAGTTCTTACATTCATAGTTCTATTTAACTTCAACTACTTTATATGTCACTGTCTCGCCATTTTGATTGACTTCTATCTTTTCACCAGGCTGCTTTCCAAGTAGAGCTTGGCCGATTGGCGACTCGTCGCTAATTTTACCTTCTAGCGGATCTGCCTCGACAGTGCCGACAACCTGTAGTTCTTTCTCTTTCTTGCCATTTTTCACGACAACCTTTGACCCGAGATGGACTTTTTTGCTCGATGTCTTTTTAATTATTTCCACGTTTTGCAAGATATGCTCAAGCTCGGCTATACGGTCTTCGTTCTTCTCTTGCTCTTGCTTGGCTGATTGATATTCTGCATTCTCACGCAGGTCACCGAACTCTCTCGCAGTAGCAATACGCTCAGCAATCTCGCCGCGCTTTTCTTGCGCCTCTTTCAGTTCTTGTTGGAGTTCTTTTACGCCTTCATTAGTGAGGTGGAATTGTTTATTCATATGTTTAACCAATCCTTTGTTCAATTCAATAGTTATGTTGTGTTTCTACTATTCCCGTTCCTCA
>SLOC01000028.1 GCA_007132685.1 Candidatus Saccharimonadota bacterium
ACATTGCTGTGCACGGCCAATTTGGTGCGGATACCAGCTTCGCGTGAGATTTCTTTAATCTCAACGGCGCCGCCTTCCATTTCTGGTACTTCGTTTTGGAAGAGAAGCTTCACAAACTCAGTCGAGCCACGACTGACTACAAGTTGTGGTCCGCGGAAGCCACGCTCAACGTCCTTGAGGTATACCTTTAGTCGTTGACCGGGGTGATGTCGCTCGCCTTGGATTTGCTCGCTGCGTGGCAAAATTCCTTGAGCTTTGCCTAGGTCAACCCGTACGATGTTGCCCTCCACACGGGATACGATGGCATTTATAATCGTGCCGATCTTGTCTTCGTACTCAGTAAGTACGATTTCTCGCTCTGCTTCACGCAGGCGCTGCAAGATTACTTGCTTAGCGGTTTGAGCAGCAACACGGCCAAAGTCCTTGATGTTCTCGTGGACTTCGACGGTATCACCAACCTTGGCATCTTTGTCAATCGCCTTGGCATCTTTTTGGCTGATTTGGGCCTTTTCGTTCTCGACAGCATCAACCACCTCTTTTTCAATGTAGATATCTACGTCACCGGTGTTTAGGTTGAGGGTTGCGCGCACTTCTTGCTCGCGCTCACCGTGGTCACGACGATAGGCGGCAGCCAATGCCTGTTCGACAACGGCCTTTACGGCGTCTTCGTCTAAATTCTTCTCCTCAGCGATAGAGCGTACCGCGGTCGCGATTTGTTTAAAGTCAATATTCATATTCGTCTCTCCTTTTTTCTTGAACGGATTGTGTCGTTTTGTACTACGTCGTAGTTGCTTAAATGAAAAAATCCGACCCAAGTGGTTGAGGCCGGATGCTTCAATGATAATTCTACACTACTGCTTATTTATCGTCAAGAAGCCCGCTCCTGCTGGCTGTTCGTCGCCAGTCGTTAGTCACCAGTCGCCTGTCTATTGCTACACATAGCCCTTACCCTAATTCCTATTTCCGAATTTCTGATTACTAATTTCTGGATGATACAATCTAAGTAATGGGAAAATCAGTTACACATCTACTGGACTATTTCGAGCCAGAACACTACGACCTAGGGCTTGAACTCGATAAAACGGCGATGAGCTTCTCTGGAAAGGTCAAAATAGATGGTAAAAAGGTTGGTCGCCCGACTAAACGAATCACGTTGCATCAAAAGGATTTAAACATCAGCAAAGCAACGATTAAAAAACATGACAAGAAACGCGGCGAGACCGCCGTCGAGGTTATCAGAATTGTTCATCACGAAAGTTACGATGAAGTCCGCCTACATTCTAATGAGACACTGTACCCAGGTAACTACGAGATTGAGCTGACGTTTGACGGGAAAATTACGACACAGATGAACGGCGTCTATCCGTGTAACTTCACCCACAAGGGCAAGAAAAAACAGTTGCTAGCGACCCAGTTCGAGAGTCATCACGCCAGAGAAGTATTCCCGTGCGTTGACGAGCCAGCTGCTAAGGCAACCTTCCAATTGACCACACATACCGAAGTAGATGAAACCGTGCTTTCTAATACGCCCGTTGAAACACAAGAGACGTCTGACGGTAAGCTCGTCACCAAATTCGAAAAAACACCGATTATGAGCACCTACCTCCTTGCGTTCGCGACTGGCGAGCTTGATTACAAGGAGACTAAGACAAAAACAGGCGTCACCGTGCGTGCCTATGCGACACCTGACAACGTGGAGTACGTCGAGTTTGCACTGGATGTCGCCAAATCGTGTCTGGAATTTTATGACGAATACTTCGCTATCTCCTATCCCCTCGAAAAATGCGACATGATAGCCTTGCCTGATTTTGCCAGCGGAGCGATGGAGAACTGGGGGCTTATCACTTATCGTGAGCAAACCTTACTTGTTGACCCGGAAAACACCACTATTACCGCCAAGCAATATGTGGCGATGGTCGTAGCGCATGAACTCGCACACCAGTGGTTCGGCAACCTGGTCACTATGGAGTGGTGGACAGACCTATGGCTCAATGAGGGCTTCGCCAGCTGGGTCGAGTACCTGGCGGTAGACGACCAGTTCCCTGATTGGCATATGTGGACGCAGTTTTTGGCGACCGAACAGCAGCAAGCAATGCGACTCGACACACTTGAAGAAACGCACCCAGTAGAAGTACCAATTAAACACCCGGATGAAATCAGGACGATTTTTGACGCGATTAGTTACAGTAAGGGCGCCAGCCTGATACACATGCTACATGATTATTTGGGTCCAGAAGCCTTCCAGGCAGGTTTGCGCACGTACCTCGAGCGCCACAAATGGGGCAATACGAAAACAACTGATTTATGGCAAGCACTCGAAGACAGTAGCGACCAGCCGGTACGCTCGTTTATGCACGAGTGGACAAGCCAATCCGGCTTCCCGCTAGTGCGCGCAAATGTAGAAGACAAGCAGGTTAGCATATCACAGGAGCGGTTTACGACTGACCCAGAAGTTGGCGCAGCGACTAAGACGAGCTGGCCGATTCCCCTACTGAACCCTGACAATGAATTGCCTGACTTATTTACTAAGCGTGACATGAACGTGGCCATACCAGCAGCTACATTTACTAAGCTAAACCAAGGGCAAAGTGGGTTTTATCGGACGCTGTATAACTCTAGTCACCTCGAACAACTTGGCCGACAGATACGCAAGGGCAAACTATCAGAGATTGATCGAATCGGCGTGGTGAGTGACGTACTAGAAGGCGCAAAATATGGTTATGCTGATAGCGTAGACGCTGCGGCGTTCTTGGAAAACTTCGCTGATGAAGACAGCTATGCGCTTTGGGAGGTGATAAGCACATGGCTTGGATCGATGCGGCTCGTCATGAACGACGATTCACTCCGCGAGGCAATGAAACCGTTTGTCCGTTCATTGGTAGCACAGCAGCTCAATCGGCTCGGCTGGGACATGTCTGATTCTGATAGTTACTTTGATAAATTACTGCGTCCGACGATTATTAACATGGCTGCTGGGTCGGATGAAACATGGGTAGTTGAAAAGTGTCAGGAACTGTTTGCGGAAATCCATGACGTAGACGAGGTACGCTCTGATCTACGCCAAGGGGCATTGGTCAAGAATGTAAAACGCGGGCTCGTGCATCCGGACTTACGCGGAGCGGTCTTTGGCACGGTTGCGCGTCGCGGTGATGAAGAAACCTTCGATAAACTCGTAGGCCTGCATAATACATCTCATCTGAGTGAAGAAAAAACGACACTCGCTGCAGCTATCACCGCTTTCCGCCAGCCTGAACTGATTGAGCGGGCGTTAACAATGACTACCTCGTCAGACGTGAGACTGCAAGACGTGTCGTTTTGGATTGCTTATAGCTTTTTGAATCGCTACGCAAAAGAACGAACATGGGAGTGGCTCAAAGATAACTGGAGCTGGCTCGAGCATAACCTCGGCTCTGACCTGAGCTTTTACCGCATGCCGCTCTACGCTGCACGAGCATTTACTGGTGATAAGTTTAAGCAGGAGTACCAGGCATTCTTCAAGCCAAAGCTGAGCCCTGCGCTAGAGCGACCATACAAGCAAGGGCTGGAAATGCTCGACTGGCAAACCCGCTGGCGCGATTCAAGCCGTAAGCCGCTTACCAATCACTTTACGTCCAAATATCCAAAAACAACGTAGCCTCATCCTCATCAACTGAAATAACTCCAAGCTGGTGCTCGCCCCTGAAGTCATGCTCGGCTACCCAGCGCTCCGCAGCATACGTCATCTGATCTAGTTTTTGCGGGGTGACGTATTCGTGACCACGCCCATAAGCTGTGGTTGAGCGATACTTCACTTCGATGAAATACAGTCGCCGTCGTTTTTTGGCAATAATATCAATCTCGTAACTTGGTGTTTTGAAATTTTGGTGCAGCACTTTGAATTTCTGCTTCTTTAGGTACTGAAGGGCAATCTCTTCACCATATTGCCCACGTTCGGTTGAGGACTGAGAAGGCTTATTGCTCATAACTTACCCTCGAGAAGTTTACGAATTGGCGCAAAAGATGTTCGATGTAGCGGCGTAACTCCATGTATCAACAAAGCCTCGAGATGATGTTTGGTGCCATAGCCAACATGGCGTTCGAATCCGAATCCTGGGTAGCGAGCTGCCTGCTCGGCCATATACTCATCACGGGCGACTTTGGCTACTATGCTGGCAGCGCTGACGCAAGGATAATCAAGGTCAGCTTTTACCGCTGTAATTACCCCTGTAACACCAGGGAGGAAGTTTTGATTCCCGTCAATGATAATTTGAGATGTCCTTTCGAGCGGAAAATCTGCCGTAGCACGCTCAGCGGCCAACCGGAGCGCAGACGAAAGCCCGATGTCGTCTATTTCTGCGTTGCTTACCCAGCCGAGTCCGACGTAGGCATTGTTTTGTATAAGCTCTGCCAGCCGCGAACGCTCTTGTTTTGATAAACGCTTGGAGTCGGTAAGACCTACGATATCGGTCTTGAGCGCGACAGCACCGACAACAAGGGGTCCAGCCCAACACCCACGACCTACTTCATCTATGCCAATCGTCATCTACTCAGCATAACAAACCTGCTACACACGTAGCAGTTTTCGATTAATTAAGACTGTGGAATCGAATTATTTGTCGTCTGACTTTTTGTCGTCAGCTGACTTCTCTGACGAAGTCTCTTTGGGTTTTTCTTCGTCTTTGTCGTCGGTCTGCTTCTCAGCTGAGGTACCTTCTACTGACTCAGGTGCAGTGTCTTCAGCAGCAGCCTCTTTTGTCTCCGCGGCAGGCGCATCATCAACAGCAACTTCATTGGCAGCATTGGTCTGTTCTTGGTCAAAGGCTACACTGCTTAGTCGGGCGGATTTTCCGGTTCGTTCACGCATGTAACTGAGGTACTTACGGCGCACCTTGCTGCGTTTGACTACTTCGATCTTTACGACAGTCGGACTGTGCATCAAAAAGCTCTTTTCAACACCAACACCGCTGCTGACTCGCCGAACTGTAATTCGACTAGACGGGCTGTTCTTGCGATCGGTGCGAATTACAAGGCCCTGAAAAACCTGGACTCGCTCTTTGCTGCCTTCGCGAATCTTCTGGTGAACACGTACAGTGTCACCGGAGCGAACATCAACAACGCGTGGTTTTTTGAACTTGGCTTCCACCTGCTTAATAACTGATTCCATAACGGGTCTATCCTACACAACTCCCTCGCCTACGTCAAGTAATTATGTCTGCTATCCAATCACGCGGTAGATTTCGTCGATTGATGTCTCGCCACGCAGCACCTTTAGTATGCCGTCGTGTAGCATGGTTTGCATGCCATCGGTAACCGCGGCAGCCTCTAGCTGTTCGGTGGTCACTTTGTTGGCTTGGGACTCGAGAAGCTCTTTGACTCTGCCGGTTGCCTTGAACTGTTCACGCAGCGGGAGTTGACCCCGATAGCCGTAAGGATTGTCGGCTGAACTGCCTGGCTTATAAAGAGTTACATTGTCGAGGTTAGGTCGCTCGATACTGCTTGGCATGCTATCTAGTACCCGCTTAATAAGCGCCAGCTCTGCCTGATCCGGCTGATAACCGACCTTCGTGTCGTCATCGAGTTTGCGAACTAAACGCTGCGCCATAACAAGCCGAATTGATGATACAAATAATGGGTTCTTGCCGATTACTTCTGCCATGCGAGTGATGGCAGCGGCGGCGGTCGAAGCGTGAAAGGTGGCTAGTACTAAATGACCGGTCAGAGCAGCCTGCAACGCGGTTTGGGCAGTGTCGAGGTCTCGAATCTCGCCGACCATAATGATGTCTGGGTCAAGTCGTAATATAGCGCGTAAGCTATTGGCAAAATCTGCTGCTTCAGATGATTTGGTTGCGAGCGGGATTTGGGTGATACCTGATAGCTGATACTCAACCGGATCTTCAATCGTGATAATCTTGCGCTGCTCGGTATTGAGTGAATTGAGCATGGAGTACAGTGTGGTAGTCTTACCTGATCCTGTTGGCCCGACGATAAGCACCAATCCGCTTGGACGCGATATGATGTCGTCTACCACTTTGCGCTCTTTTTCAGACAGACGGAGATTATCGAGGTTATACATCTCAGGCTGCATATTAAACAAGCGCATCACTACATCCATGCCGTGAATCGTCTGCACGGTCTCCAGACGAACGTTCACGTGCACACGGCTACCATCAGCTAGCTGTACCTCCCTTGCAATATGCCCTTGTTGTGCGTAATCGGCAGCTGTTGAGACATTGCCCGCACTAGCGATTGCCGAGATAAGTGGTCGGTGTTTCTCCCGTGACAAATCTGCGATTTTTTGTAAGACGCCGTCAATCCGAAATCGAATCCGAGCTGCGCCACTCTGAGTTTCTACATGAATATCGGATGCATTGAGCTTGTGTGCCTGTTGCACTAGATAGCCGAGCATATCATCGGCACGCACCTGTTCAAGCGTCGCAGAGACTGATCGAATCAACTCTTCGGTTCCGGTTTTATCAAGGGTGATGTCCTGATACTCGACCTTTTTTGGCGGATCGTATAAACGCATATACTCCCTAAAAGCAGTATCCGAAATGAGCCCGAAATCTATCTGTTGATCTTGAAAAGTGTGCCTGAGCGACTCCATCGTTTGCTTGGAGGTCATATTGGTAACACCGAATTGTATGCGCTGATTGTCAGCATATACCGGTATGACGCGCATGTCATAGAGTGACTGCACGGGAAGTAAATCTTTGTATAGTTGCTTGTCTTGTGAGGTTGTGTCAATATAGCGCAAGCCAAGTATCGCAGCTCGTCGCTGCGTCGACTGCTCTTCGCTTCTACGTGCGTCATCGACACTCATTAACCATAAAGTATAAACGCTTATGCTCTGATATGCTACAGGTTTGTATATACTACATGGACAATGAGCCAGAATAATCGTCATATCGAACTTGTTTTGCATAATATCCGCAGCGCTCACAATGTAGGCGCTTTACTCCGAACTGCGGATGGCTTAGCAATCACTCATGTATATTTATCTGGCTACACTCCCTATCCTGCTCTAGAAAATGACGACCGTTTACCGCACATCGCTTTAAAAACAACGAAGCAAATCGCAAAAACCGCGCTTGGCGCCGAACAGAGTGTGCAATGGTCTAAGCACAAAGAGCTAAGCTCCGTCGCTGATAAGCTTCAAGTGAGCAACACGCCGCTAGTTGCGCTGGAGCAAACCCCCAGCGCCGTGGCGCTTCATGATTACGACGCACCAGA
The DNA here is from genome assembly GCA_007132685.1 of Candidatus Saccharimonadota bacterium. Lineage (GTDB taxonomy): Bacteria > Patescibacteriota > Saccharimonadia > Saccharimonadales > SLHW01 > SLHW01. Next base: position 7,210 of record SLOC01000028.1, read on the forward strand.
TAAGCTTGCCCTAGTGCTTGGTAATGAGGTTGACGGTCTAAGCAAAGAAGAGCTGGCACTGTGTGAACAAATAGTAGAATTACCGATGTTGGGGAGCAAAGAATCCTATAACGTCGCTTCTGCTGGAGCAATGGCTCTGCACTGGCTACGCTTTTATCGGAAAATATGATATATTAGTGTTTAGTCAACCTATGGCAAAACAAAAAAAGACCACACACAAAAAACGACACGCTGGCCACCATAAAAAAACGAGAAAATACCAATCAGCGTATTGGCCGTATATTCCGGTTCTGCTACTAGTTGTAGCCATGTTTGCATTCGCCTGGGTGCGTAGCCCAATCGGCACAAATGTGCTGGCATTTGCGACAGAGATGAGCAGCGCATCACTACTTGATGAAACAAACCGTCAACGCCAAGTGAACAATGCAGGCACACTGGAGCTCAACGAACAACTGCAAGCAGCCGCCCGCGCCAAGGCAGAAGATATGGCAGAGCGTAATTACTGGTCACACGAAACCCCAGACGGAGACCAGCCATGGAAATTTATCGAAGAGTCGGGCTACCAGTATATTAAAGCTGGTGAAAATTTGGCCTACGGGTTTATGTCCAGCTCCCAAACTGTAAACGGCTGGATGAATAGCGAGTCACACCGCGAAAACATGCTCGATCCGGCGTTCACTGAAGTTGGGTTTGGCTACGTCAATGCTGTTGGCTTCCAAAATTCAAACGAAGAAACTATCGTAGTAGCACTCTATGCTCAACCACTCGAGCCGAACGCGAGCCAGCCCCCAGCCGAGACCGGCAGTCAATCAACTCTCGAAGACAGCGAGCCGATTATATCCATGACCGTACCTGACGACAATCAGCAAGTCCGTAGTATTACCCGTCTAGAGTCTGTCGTTGGCGGACAATTTGCCTGGATGACCTTTAGCCTTGGCATAATGAGCGGGGTAGCCACGACCGGATTATTCATAACCCATGGTATCCGTTTGCGAAGACTACTACGTAAAAGTGGTGACTTTATCGTGCACCATCCACTTCTGGACATTACCCTTATATCATTGCTATTATTAGCAGTCTTCTTGGCTGATCACGTCGGATACATTTTGTAGCGACTAAAGTTATTGCACCTTTACCATATCGTCACCGACGACGGACTTAAGTTTATCAATTGCCTTGTCGTCAGTATTTATCTGCATAGGGAGTTTTACAGCTTGTTTATTGTCGCTTGAACCAAGCACCAGGACGGCTTCGGTGTCGCCAGGAAAGGCATCAATGACCTGTTTGATAGCAAATAGTTTTTCCTGGTCAGCACTATTCATAACACGAACATAGACCCGAGGGGGCGTAGCTTTGTCTGGCTGGACGCTGGCGTCGGGATTCGGAGACGCTGGCTTGACAGACTTTGATTTGCGAGCAGCAGGAGCTTTCTTTGCTCGACCAGTCGGTTGATAAGAACTTGCCTCTTGATGAGTAACTTGTCGAGCCTCTGAGGCTATGAATTTCGGCGATGATAATTCATTGCCATCACGGTCAAGCGCATCAACCTTCGCATCGATTAACACAACGTTATCCCGCTCCCATATGCCTGGTTGCTGGTTATATACTCCAGGGAAAACGACGACTTCAGCCTCTTGCGTGCCATCATCAACGGTAACAAACGCCATCTTGTCGCCTTTCTTGGTTGTAATTTCTCGACTTGCCTGGATAATACCGCCAATCGGTACTTTTTTATTATGGTGCTTTGGGGTGATGTCGCTGAGCTTCACCGCCTTCTCGCTTAACATGCTGCGGTACGTCTCCAACGGATCTTGAGAAATGTAAATTCCAAGCAATTCCCGCTCCCACTGTAGCTGTTCGTGCTGTGGTATATCGACGAAGTCATCGTCGAGTTCCAGCTGAGCCTTTACAAGATTTTGTGTATTGTCACCGTTTGCACCGAATAAATCGGTTTGGCCGCTTAGCTGCTCCTTTTGGATGCGATGGTTATATGCCAGCAGCGCGTCAATATTGTGGAGCAATTTAGCGCGCTTGTCATACCGATCGAATGCACCGGCTTTTATTAGGCTTTCGATTGTTTTTCTGTTGGCAACTTTCGTGCTGACACTTGCAAAGAAGTCTTCGAGCGTCTTATAGGCTTTTTTCTTGCGCAGCTCAACTATCTCCTCAACAGCGGCCGTGCCAACATTCTTGATAGCATTCATACCGAATCGAATTTCCTTTTTCCCGGGAACGACAGCAAATTCTACGAATGACTCCTCTATGTCTGGAGGCAGCACCGTTATACCCATATGCTGACACTCGGCGATTTCTATGGCGAGCCGGTCGGTATCGTCGTAAGCACTTGTCATAAGTGCCGCCATAAATGCGCTCGGATAATTCGCTTTTAGGTACGCTGTCCAATACGCAATCAAGGCGTAGCAAGCAGCATGTGATTTGTTGAAACAGTATGCAGCAAAATCCTCGAGTTGCTTCCAGAACTCCTCCATTTGCTCTTTGGTGGCACCCGACTTCTCAACCGCTCCGTTGATAAACTCTGGTTTCATTTTATTGAGCACTTCGGGAATTTTCTTGGCGATACCTTTTCGAAGGGTATCGGCTTGTCCACCAGTAAAACCGCTAAGATCCTTACTTATCTGCATCACTTGCTCTTGATACACCAGCACTCCGTAGGTATTCTCAAGGGCATCTTTCATCTTCGGGTGAAAGTACTCGATTTGTTTACGACCGTGCTTTCGTTCAATGAAGTCATCGATAAATTGCATGGGGCCAGGTCGGTAAAGCGCTACCATAGCGACAATGTCTTCAAAGACAGTTGGCTGGAGCTCTTTAAGATAGCGCTTCATTCCAGCGGACTCTAATTGAAATACACCGGTCGTATCGCCACGACCAAGAAGCTCATAAGTTGCCTTGTCATCAAGTGGAATCTCGTCAACTTTAATGTCCTTATTGTGTACTTTGCGTACAATTCTCAGCGCATTTTTAATAATTGTGAGGTTGGAGAGACCCAGAAAGTCCATTTTCAAAAGACCAAGCTCCTCAACATTACCCATTGGGTACTGTGTTGATACGACGCCTTTTTGCGCCATTTCCAGCGGGGTGAAGTCAGTAATATCATCTGGAGCTATCACTACACCCGCTGCGTGAACACCATGATTGCGTACGGTGCCTTCTAGCTGCATCGCTAGGTCAATAATTCGCTTTGATTGGTCATTTTCTCGGTATTCTTTAGCTAGATCGTCATTCTCTTTAATGCTCTGCTTTAATGGGATGTGTCTGCCTTGAATCGGCGCTGGAATCATCTTTGCGAGGCGATCGGCATCTGCGTACGGCACCTCCAGTACCCGAGCTACATCACGTACAGCATTTCGAGCAAACATTCTACCGAAAGTAACAATGTTTGCTACCTTGTCTTTGCCATATTTTTCA
>SLOC01000037.1 GCA_007132685.1 Candidatus Saccharimonadota bacterium
AAATTCTGATAGATTTTTTGACTATTTTTTGACTTCTCAAACGTTTCGAGACACACCGCTCTACACTGTGTCTCGATGGCAGCACGATCCTGTTCAAAACATCGCCCAAGCGGTACTAGTAAATCCTTTTACCGAACAATCGGTTTCGGCAACGATTGCACAATGCCCACAAGCTACTGTTGCCAAGCTCAAACGAAAGGCTGAAGACGTATATATCCAGAGATTTGGTTCGCGATTTGGCGCGTTTAACAAACCCGTGCAGCAAGTAATTGCATCGTATGCCACCTGGCAGGATTTCCGTGATATCTGGCTTGTTCGAAGCAAGAAAAATATTGCAAAAGCAAGTATTCCACTGCTTTTTGATTACCAGAACAGGGATGATTCGGCAAATATAAATGTCTTTATAACGTTGTTTATTACTACGAGTGAAGAATATTATCGATTCGTGCTACCCGACCAGACAACAGATAACTGCAAGTTATTACAAGATGAAACCCTACAAATAATCAAGGAAGCCTATGCCTGAACAAGCTCCCGAAGCACCACCCGTGCACGAATCACATGACCATGGGCATGACCATAGCGAACACGTAGACCTCGGTGTAGAACACGTATGCACCGCCAGTTGTAATCACGGCGAGTCCATGGAGCTGGCCGATTCAATGTTTGATAGCGTAAAGCTCGAAACGAGCAACGATATCAGTGTAACGAGCCTAGAAAGCCCGCCTAGTCATGAGCATGCTCATGAGGGACATGTGTGTAGCAGCCATTGTTCGCACGGCGAATCCATGGAGCTATCAAGCGATTTATTTTCGTCTACAGAGAGCAAGAGCATAGACTCAAGTCTGTCGTTAAGTGAATCACCTGCCTCATCGTCGTCTGAGCAGCACAATCATTATGAGGCAACGATTTCGAGCCAGGAAACAAGTAGTCCTGAGGGCTTTGCCGAGGCTACTGCAGCTGAGTCACTAGAGCCACGTACAGTTGAATCTGTAGATGCAGAGACAGTTGAGTCGATTGATGACGGTGCCAGTTCAAACGATGAGAATTCGAGCGAATCGAGCAGCCCTAATGAACATGCTACCGCTTCGAGTAATGTAGCTACCGTGGAAAAGGATGCTAATTCACCGGCTGAGGCAACCGATGCAGGCACAGGGTTCGAAGCAAGCGACGCCAGCTCAAGCGCAGGTGGTGCATCCGTCGAAACGGCAACCAGACAAGAAACAGAAAATCCCGTAACAGCTACTGAAAGCGAACCAAGCGAAGAGGCTCGACCTACAGAGACCGCCGAAATAGAGAGCGAAACAGCTGTAGAGACCCAAGCGAACGAAGCTGAGAGTCAGCAAAGCTCACCAGAAGAAGAAAGCCCTAGACCTGTCGAAGCTACCGAAACAGGGCACGTAAAAACGGAAGAAAATAATGATGAATCATTGGTCGAGGCGCACACGCAGACCAACGAGACACAACCAGATGAAGTGCTGCAATTTGAAGAGCTTACTAGTGCGCCAAAAATTGAAGAAACTGAAGCGGCTTTCGCTGACAGTAACCACATTGAAGCCGAGGAAGATATCGCGCCTGTTGAAACTGTCCCGAACCAGACCGAACAACCACAGGATAAAGTTATAGAACCATCGCCTACTGAGCAAATAGCGAGCGATATACCACCTATCGAGATGCCGAATGATGAAGAAATTGCCGCACTATTCGCTGAAGCCGAAGCGTTGTCCAGCGAAAACAATGAAACCATATTGACTGAAGAGCAGTTTGAAGAACCGGTCGAGACACCTCTCGACACAGACAACGGAATTGGCGAAGCAGCTCAAAAAACTGAGGAATCTTTTGATATTGAAAGCATCTTGTCTGAGATCGCTGAGCTTCATGAAGAAGCTGATACTGCAGTATCAGATGAAGCACTGAAGACTGAGATTGATCTACCAGCCACCCAAGAAATCGAAGTCGAAGAATTAGTTGCCTCAGATGAAGTTGACCGCGTAACTACTGAGTTGACAGATGAAGCTATCGCGGAAACTACCGCTGACAACTCTTCTGAGACCGAAGCACAGCCAAATCAGATTGAGCAGAAAATATCGACGCTGGCACGGACCATCTCTAAAGAGCTTTCCTCTACGCACGAGGAAGAAACCGCGGCTGAAGCTCAAGTAATTACTATGCTTGAGAAATATAATCTAAGAGTAGACCAGCGGCAGTTGGATGAGCTTATTGAGTTAATCCGAGGCGGCAACGAACAGGCTACACTGGAGTATCTTGTAGGACTTATGAAATTAAAGCACGTGGAGTATCAGCAGGAGTTTCTGCGCTCTACTAAAAAATCACTCTTGCAACAGATTGCTCAGAAACAATACCGGCTCATTGTCGCTCTAAAGAGATTTCTGCCCCGGCTCTTTGCTATCAGTACAAGCTAAAACTGCCCGCCTGCTCATAAAACACTACTTTATCGATTACAAAATCACTTTGTGCAGAGGAGGCTTGACTTTTGCGATTCTGTCGCGATGTGTGTAGAGTGGAGACGTATGAACGTGAGAGACAATTTACGTCGCGAGTTGAAAGGAAGCGGTCATAATATGACCACGAGTCGCGTGTTGGTGTGCCAGAAGTTGGCTGACACAGGGCCGGTAACCATGCGCGAATTGGTAGAAAGCCTGGGCAAGGAGGTTGATCGCGCGACGGTATATCGGATTATATCGTTATTTGAAGAGCTCGGCATTGTCAGGCGTATCCCGATTGGCTGGAAGCATAAACTGGAGCTCAGTGATAAATTCATTCACCACCATCATCATGCGCACTGTCTTACTTGCCGCAATATTATCACGTTGCCAGAAGACAGCCAGCTGGAGCTAGCAGTAGAGCGGACCGCATCTAGTCATCATTTCAAGGTGACGGATCATCATATCGAACTACACGGTTATTGCAGCGAGTGCCAGAAAAAATTATCATAATTTTTTAGACCCCGGACGTATCGCCCAGGGTCAGCGGAAGCCTCACACTTCCGATTCAATGATAGCGCAAGAAGTCCTCATTTCGCTATGATAATAATCACATTCAAGGTGTGCGATCACGGATTTTGACGTGTCGAAACAGCATCGCTGACATCCAGCCAATTGCCGCCCCGCCAACTATATCGAGCGGAGTATGTACGCCTAGCACCATCCGAGAAATAGCCGCGAGAAATGTCATGACAATAATCGGTATATGCCACTTTTTTGGCGTATGGTTGTAAAGCACGATACCAAGAGCGACTGCCATCGCAGTGTGACCGGAAGGAAATCCTGGCCCGCGAACCATCATGTCATGAAACTCAATATTGCCGAACACCTCGTCTGGTCTGCCACGACCGAATAGGTCTTTGCCTACTCCGGAAAGCAGGTATGCGAGTGAGCCGGCCATCAGTAATCGAAGTACGATGACATAGTTTTTCATAAACAGGTACAGTAGTGACAGCGCTGCAAAGAAGTAAACGCTTCCCAGTTGCGTAATCGCAAAGAATATCGGAATCAAAAAACCACTTTCGACATAAAAGAAGAGAAAGATTGCCTCCTCCAGAGCTGAGGCTTCTTCTGGCCGGGTAAAGAGTGCCGCGATGATGAAAACAGCGAGGCCAGCCAGTACATACCAATCTGACTTTTGGATGTATTTTCTTTTTTGGTTGGTTTTAGTGCTTTTTTTGCCTTTTGCTTTTTTCTTTGGCATAGATAGCGTCATTTTACCCGCTTATGCTTTATTTGACAACACCTTTCAATCTGAGATTAGTCTGAGGCTGCAGCGCAAACCAGTTTATCAACTAGCTCTTTCATCGAGATATTAGCTGCTCTGGCTGCCTTTGGATACAGGCTTTCATCAGTCAGGCCTGGTATAGTATTGAGTTCTAGCGTCCAGAGCTCCCCATCCTTAATCATAAAATCGGTTCGGGATAGATGTCGCACGCCAAGTTCGGTATGAATCTGCTCTGCGAGCTGCTGCGCTGCTACTTGTATGTCGCTAGCAACGTTCTCTGGGGGGCATAGCTCCTGGGTAGCACCGTTGTACTTATTCTCGTAGTCAAACTCGGCGCCTTCGGGTGGAATAATCTCAACGACTGGCAACGCCTGGTCGCCCAAAACCGCTACGGTTATCTCATCTCCGACTATCAACTCTTCAAGAAGCATTTCGCCATCAGTCGAAAATATCTGGTCAAAATCAAGCGTATGGGTAGTCAGATCTCTGACAATGTGAGTATTGACGCTTGAACCGCCTTTGGCAGGCTTGAGGACAAACGGACGATTAAGTAAGTCTTGTTGCTCGACCGTGTCACGAGTGACCGCCACCCACTTAGGAGTAGGCGCATCGAACTCAGCAATCCTCTCCTTGAAGGCTACTTTGTCAAAACAAAGCGCAGACACCTGTGCATCAGCGCCGACAAAAGGCATACCGAGCATCTCTAGCTCGGCTTGCACCACCCCGTCCTCGCCTTCGGTGCCATGCAGCACAGGAAATGTCACATCCACCTCGTCAGTAAAGAACGAGAGGCTATCTAGCCCTTGCTTTGTATCGTACGCGACCACTTCGTGACCAGCTTTTACTAAAGCAGCTTTGACTGCCTTGGCAGAACGAAGCGACACTTCGCGTTCAGCTGAGGTACCGCCTTCGAGCACGAGTACTTTCATGCACCTATTGTACTATGGCTTCCCACGGAAGACCTTCTTTGCCGAAGTGACCATAGGCTGAGGTTTGACTATAGATTGGGTGAGCTAAATCTAGGCCATCGATAATTCCCTTTACTGACGTATCGATTAACTCCTTTGCAAACTTCTCAATCTCGCTAGAATCCACAGATTCAGTGCCGAATGTCTCTATCGCCTGCATTAACGGATCAGGCTTGCCGATGACGTACGCAAGTGCTACTTCGCACCGTTCAGCCAATCCCGCAGCCACCACATTTTTAGCAATATAACGCGCAACATACGCACCACTACGGTCCACCTTGCTTGGATCTTTGCCGCTAAATGCCCCGCCGCCGACACGAGCATAGCCGCCGTAAGTGTCTACGACGATTTTGCGTCCAGTCAGACCAGCATCTGATTCTGGCCCTGGAATATGCCAAACGCCAGTGCCGTTTATAACAATTCCGTCTTCCCTCGGTACCGACAAACCGTACTCTGCAAGTACCGGTGTGATGATTTGCTCTATTGCGTCTGCTCGAACAGCACTTGGCTCGGTTGCTTCATCGTGAGCAACGGCCAGCACCACCTTTTCTACTGTAGTTGGTCGACCGTCTTGGTAACGAACTGTCACCTGTGCCTTGCCATCAGGCCGGAGCCAGCCAACATCACCTGATTCGCGAGCTTGATCAATCCGTTTAGTCAAAGCGTGAGCTAGCGTGATAGGAAGCGGCATGAAGTTATCGGTCTCTTTGCATGCGTACCCAAACATCATTCCCTGATCGCCAGCGCCATCCTTATCTACGCCAATGGCGATTTCTGGAGATTGCTGGTGAATGTAGTTGTGTAGCTTTGACTTGTGCGAAAACCCCCATTCAGGCTTGTCGTAGCCAAGCTCTTTGATTTTTGCACGGGCAATCGCTGCAAAATCAAGCTCGGCTTCAGACTTTATCTCGCCGAGGAGCACTATCCGGTCTGCTCCAACGACTGCCTCTATCCCGGTTCGTGATTGCGGGTCTTGTGTCAATGCCGCATCTACAATCGCATCACTGACTGCATCACATATTTTGTCTGGGTGTCCAGCGCACACACTCTCGCTGGTAAATAATTTATAGCTCATTGTGTTCCTTCGATTCAGTGATTACTTTTTCTGATTGTGAAAACTCTATCCCTGCTTGAGCAATCGCTGCAATGATATTGAGACGCTCTTCTTCGCTGACACCCCTTTCGCAGCCATCCTTAGTGAGGGCTGTCTCAGGAGTATCGCCTGCCGGTTGCCTGTATGTATGTTTTTCTGACATAAAAATATCCCTTCTGGCATACGAACCGGGAGGGATATTCTGCTAAAAATATCGCTCCCAGTACTGATACCGAGTCTAGATGGGGCACCTTTTCCGACTACTGCGAATAGGTTGCTGGCGGGTCGTCAAGCTAGGTCTCTGGCCGCTCTCTTTATATTCATTAAGTTGTTAATACGTTTAATATAACACAGTGTGCGTAAAGCACTAGACCATCGAAGACACGCGGCAACTTCGCACCTCATCAAACAGTTTAGCTACCTCTTTTTCGCCTAGTCTTACAGCGTAACGGTCGTCATCGCTTTCGACAAGTGAATAGACGTCTCCTTTTTCTGTCGCCACATACGTCATGGTGTATGGGTTTCCGTTGCCTCGATTAGTCCGTGTCACGCGAATAGCTACCTCTTTGCGTTTTTCGTCTACATAGTTTGCTGTAACCTCTAGTGGCGGTCGCTCTTCCTCGCTCAAGCGAGCCAAACCCACGATTCGCTCGGTAACATCTGCATCTTCTTCGATTCGTTGTGTTGGCACATCTACTGACGCGTTGAAGTGGTGTCGGTGCAAATCTTCTACCGCGCTCAAGGTAATATCCAGTTCAGCAAAAACTGTTCGTGGCGCTCCGTGTGGTTTTACTGCTTCCATATTTTCTCCTTGATTCATATTATTTGCGTTGTATTACTAGATATTATATAACAAAATATGTGTCTGTAAAAGAATTTATAGCGCAACTACCTGGATAACTAATCGGCAGTACGTTATAATCTGCCTGTCTCGTCAGTATGCTAATGGGGATTAGCCAAGCGGTAAGGCAACGGGTTCTGGTCCCGTGATCGGGGGTTCGAATCCCTCATCCCCAGCCAAGATAAAAGCATCGGCATACCCGTCGGTGCTTTTATCTTGTTGGTGGTCAGGCGACCGAGAACCCCATGAGTGAGCTATGCGAACGAGGGTTCGGTGGAGCGAGAGCTCACACATCCGCCTCAGGCGGAGAGTAAGCTCGAGCGAAAGAGCGACCGAGCTACAGCGAGGGAAAGCGATATCCCTCATCCCCAGCCAGAGACATTGATCAGACTTCCCTGCCGAAGAACGCATTTCTTCGCTCCGGAAGTCTTTTTCTTTTCTTGCGGTGTTGAGCTAGCTCTCTTACTCAATCGCTGTACCTCATGTACAGCTCATTCTTTCGTCGCTGCTCGCCTAGCGAGAGAAAGAAATCATCTGCCTCTGGTTCTGTAGTTTGAAAAGCTACGATGTTATCTCTCTACCTTAGCCACGTACAAAAGATAAACCAACATCAGTTTGCTATAATTTTCGTATGAGCGGAAAGCCTACCAAGATGAAAGCGTACGAATCGTTTTCTGATTGGAAAAATGACCAATCTGAGAAAAACCAAGAATTAATCAACAGGCTACAAGCGTTGATTGGCGAGGTCGCCCCACACCTAACAACTACGGTAAAATGGGGTCAAGGCAGCTGGACGGACGCCAGCACTCCAAAAATATACATACATACTGAGGATGATTACATCCAGCTTGGCTTTTACAACGGCTCGACTCTTGAAGACCCAGACGGATTACTGTCGGGTAACGGTAAATACATACGGTTTATCAAAATCCAAGCTATTGAAGATATCGACACAGAAAAATTTAGTTACCTAATCAGGCAAGCTGTTGACGGCGACGCATAGCTAACTTACTGCTATGCTTGATGCTACTACGGTGCTTTGACGAGAGAGGTATAAATTGAGCGATAAGATTACCAAAGAGCTCGCGAGAACCCCTGCACCTTTTGTACTCTTAGGCGTGGGCATACCCGGCAGTGGAAAAACCACAGTGCTGTCCAGTGTTGCGGAAGATTTGCAAATCAAGCGGATTTGCCCCGACGAGATTCGTGAAGAGCTGACTGGTACTGCCGATAATCAATCAGTCAATTCAGAAGCCTGGAGTATAACCTATGCACGCGCACGAGAAGAGTTACATAATGGTAAATCGGTAATCGTCGATGCTACCCATGTGGAAGCCCACAGACGAATGACGGCAACAAAACAATACCGAGAGTGGGGTGCAACAAGTGTGTTAGCTGCTCTATTTATGGTAGGCATAGAAACCGCAAAACATCGTAACGTGTCCCGAGAGCGAGTAGTACCTGAACATGCAGTAGTCAGAATGCATAGGATGCTTCAGTTAAACCCTCCGAGCGAAAAAGAGGGGTTTGACAAAATTCTCTATATCGACGAGTAAGATTGCCTGAGTTATGCTTCGAGCAAACGCTCTAGTCGATTGAGCTGGCTCGAGAAGCCTTCGACCATACCCATCTGAATCAATTGCTCTAGCTCCTCGATTGTTTCAAGTACGCTGCGGCTTACAAGACGGGTTTTGTTGCCCTCTTTAACGAACTCTACGATGAATTTCTGAGAAGGCATTTTAGTGTCAATGTTTCCTTCCGCGTCAGAGAAATTGTCCTGGATTGTAATACTGTTTAGCTCATCGATTGACTCGACCACCATTAATGACCATGCTTTATAGCCATACCACTCCCCCTGATTTTTATCGACGCACTCCATCACATAATGAAGTCTGCCACCAAGACGAAAATCAAACTCCGTTGCAGTCGTTTTCCAGCCTTCTGGTCCCCACCATTTTTCAAACCACTCCTGGTCTGTGTAGGCACGCCATAGTTTTTCTACAGGTGCATCAAACGTTCGCTCGATTGTGAGTGTTTTGTTCTTTGTGTCTTTTGTTACCTTTACCTTGTCTGTGCTCATTTTACTCTCCTTCTTCTAATAACTTTTCTAGCTTGTCATAGCGGCTTTCCCACATACGACGGTATTGCTCCAGGTATGCATCAGCTTCTTTTAGTGTTGCTGGCTGCAAAACAACAAACTGCCTTCTCCCCTCCTTTCGCCTTCTGACTAGTTTTGCCTGTTCAAGCACATTAATATGCTTTGATATAGCCGCGAAGCTCACTTCGTACTTTTCGACTAGCTCACCAATGCTAAGATTTCGCTCTGCGACTCGCCGCAATATATCCCGGCGAATTGGATCAGCAAGCGAATGAAAGATGCCATCAAGATGCAAAGTATATTCAACCATATGGTTAAATGTTATAGCGTTTTGGTCTTTGTGTCAATGGAAAATTTAAAGTAGTAATGGGTTCAAGATTGCTATCTATAAGCCGTTTGGAAGTTTAATTATCGAGTACGGTGAGTGCGTTGACGTAAATGGTGCCGGCTGCCTGATAACGATCTGATGGTTCCAGTTTTCGTTCGCCGATTACCTCGATTTGCGTACCGACATCAATGTCATGAAGCATTGATTGGGTCTCATCGGCATCTTGCAGAGCGTAATATTCTTCGCTCTCGTCAGCCAGCAACCCGAATGCACACTCCATGGTCTCGAACTCTTCCACGTCACGGTGCTGCAAGCAGATTAGTTCGCCTGTCATCACGACTCCTTCAGTGATTGGCTTTACCTCATCTTGCGAATATTCATCGGGGGTAACTTCGTCTACGAATGTATTGCCTTCATCATCCATACATTGCTGAGGATATGAGTCCATCACAGGGTTGCCTGCCTCGACACACTCTTCAAAAGTAGAGATTGTCGCCTGTTCATCGACTTGACTGTTTCGGGCAATATCCCACCACACGACAGCCACCAGCGCAATTAATGCGATGAAAATTAAGATATTTGAAATCTTCTCCAGTACGAATGGTTCAACGTGTTTGGGCTCGGCCATACTGCTTATCATTAAACACTATTCGCTAAATTGAGAAAAGTCGCTATAATCAAACCATAAGCAATTTTAAAAACTTCTAAGGAGAAGAAACAATGCCAAAACGCAAAAATAAACTAACTGCCGACAAGATGTGGGGCCTGAGCCGTATTGGTATCGGGTTTGTGCTCTTCTGGGCATTTCTGGATAAGGCCTTCGGTCTTGGATTTACTACGTGTAAAGACCAGGCGACTAATGCAGTCAACGTAATGTGTGACGCTGCGTGGTTTGCTGGAGGATCGCCAACAACTGGATTTTTGCAATTCGGTACCTCTGGTCCGTTCGCTAACATATACCAAGGGCTGGCCGGGAACGGACTTGTTGACTGGTTATTTATGCTTGGACTATTAGGTATCGGAGCTGCCTTAATTCTTGGTATCGGCATGCGGATAGCCACGTTTGCTGGTATCCTGCTCTTCCTTATGATGTGGAGCGCCACCTTCCCTCCAACCAACAACCCGCTGATTAGTGATCACATCATCTACTCACTTGTGCTCATCGGCCTACTAAAGGTCAACGACAAACAAGAGCTCGGGTTTGGCAAGCAATGGAAAAAATCCAAACTCGTTAAAAAGTATCCGATTCTACGATAGAATCTACATTCGACAAAGAGGCCCGGTCAGCTTATGTAGCGGCTGGGTTTCTTATTATGGTTAAATAGAGGTAGAGCATGCAAGAATTTTTTCCGTTTTTCATCATATTGTTAGTCGCAGTTGTGTTTTCTCAGCTGTTTTTACGCATGCGCATCCCGTGGGTC
>SLOC01000057.1 GCA_007132685.1 Candidatus Saccharimonadota bacterium
GGTAATCTGTGCTACACTTTTGCCATGGCAAAGAGAGACAACACCAAGAAGTCGGGGGGCAAGCAGGCTTCGAAAGCACGTGCTCGGAAAACTAGCGCGGCTTCTACTTCCAAAAAACGAACCACTAAAGGTGCAGCGAAAAAGCGCACTACAACCAAAAAATCAACCACTAAAAAACAATCTGCTAAACAGTCGGTCGGCATGAACGCTCGGATAAAAGCATTGACATCTGAACTACACGGTCTACGAGGACTACATGTGCTGTCAGCCGCGGTATTCGCAGGCTTAATCGCATTTGTTTATACCGTAATGGAGGCAGTCGAGCGCACTAAGGTGATTAGCTACGCAGCAACAGATGCCTTGCGTGAAGACGCACTGGCGCCAGCGATCCAGAACTTCCTAACGATTGACCTTCGCCACCTGTTAGCAGCTGGCTTGGGAGTCGCTGCTGTATACAGTCTGTTTATAGCGACAAGAGGCTGGAATAACTACATTTCCCGAGCAAAGAAGGGCACTGTTGTCAGCCGATGGCTCATCGCGGCTATCTTAGGAGTTATCGGGCTGAAGGTTTCTTTCTTGTTGGTAGGTGTATTTGACGTATTACTACTAAGCGTATTAGCAGTTATGTTGATTGGCGCAACCTATCTCGCATATCGAGCAGACGTCGAAACAGTCAAAAAACGTAAAGCGAACCTATTTTTGACTGCCGTGGTTACGGCTGCGGTCGTGGTGCTTGCGGCAGTAGTGTTTATCGCTACTAGCATGTGGCACGGCGTTACACTGCCGATCAGCAACTATATAGTCGTCGATTTCTTCGCACTTGGGCTACTTGGGTATGGCGTTAACCAGCTCTTTAGCCTCAAGAAGCGCAAAGGATTTGCTAAGTCAGAGGAAGTTGAGCGTAACTACGTTTTGGTTACGACAGCTGCAACTGCGTTGTTCGCTGGCACCTTGATTATCGCGTTTATTTCGTAGAGGCAGTAGCCTAGCTATAAAAAGAAAACAGTGAGTCAAGCCGAAACGATAGTTAAACTTGAAAAGCTCGTCCACGGTGGTCAAGCGCTAGCGCGCTTAACCGATGGGCGAGCTGTTTTTGTGTGGGGCGGACTTCCAGGAGAAAAAGTACAGATACAGCTGCTAAAACAAAAGAAAGATTATGCTGAAGGGGTGGTAGAAGAGGTGATTAAACCTTCTCCTGAGCGTATTACACCGAAAGACGCTGCCTACCTGAGTACAAGTCCGTGGCAAGTGATGACTATTGAAGCTGAGCAAAGAGAAAAACAAGATATTTTGGTTGAAACTCTAAAGCGAGCTGGCGTAGCACACCAGGATGATATTTCGGTACGCACGCCTCGTAAAACGTGGCAATATCGCAATAAAATGGAGTACAGTTTTTATGGAGATGCGGCAGGGCTGCACCTTGCACTATTTAAGCGCGGCACACATCGTAAACAGATTGTTGAGAGAAGTTCACTTGCGATGCCGGCAGTTGACGACACGGCAAATCGCATTAGATTAGTGCTTGCCGATGTAGGCGTGCGGGCAGGCAGCTTAAAGACGCTTATTGTGCGTGCCGACCAGAAAGGGAATACCACTGCGGCATTATTTGTAAAAGACGAAAATTTCCCAAAAATCAAAGACCTAGCTGCTGTCTGTCAAGGGCTAGTAGTCTACTACTCGACACCCAAAAGCCCGGCCAGTGTGTTGACCAAGGAGCTGTATAGGCATGGCGAGACTATTTTGCAAGACGAGCTGCTTGGTCACACCATTCGGTATGATGTGACGAGCTTTTTCCAGGTAAATATTGACGAGCTTTTACCTGCGGCGAGCACGATAGCTGAGTACATGGGTGTAGATGGAGAAGTCGTAGACTTCTACGCTGGAGTTGGTACTTTCGCGGCGATTGCAGGCGCATCCAAAATGGTAGAGCTGGATTCTGTAAATATCCAGCTTGCGCGGCGTAATGTGGCGAAGAGTTGCGAAGTAGTCCATGCTTCAGCAGAGCATTCGCTGGAACATATTCCCACGGGAGAGCATACGGGTTTGATCGTTGACCCGCCAAGGGCTGGTTTGCATAAAAATGTGATTCAACAGATTCGTCAAAAACAACCAGACCGGATTGCCTACCTGAGCTGCAATCCAGTTACTCAGGCTCGAGACCTAGCACTACTTCAAGACAGGTATGCTGCTGTAGCGATAAATGGGTATAACTTTTTTCCTCGTACCCCACACATTGAAAGCCTGACGCTATTGGAGCGAAAGTAGATGAGCACCCATCGGTTTTTTATTAACCAAAAACTTAGCCGGAACAAGCGCTTAAGCGTAACTGACGAGGCGCTCCTTCATCAATGGCGAGCTGTATTACGACTTACACCGGGTGCGAGAATTATATTGTTCGACGGAGAAGGGTCCGAGGCAATATACGAAGTGGGCTCACTTACGAAAAAGCGTGCCGACCTGATTTTGCAATCGGTTACTAAGCCTGTGCTGCCAAAGCGAAAAGTGCATCTCGCTTGGTCGCTGCTTAAGCGTGAAAATAACGAATTGATTATCCAAAAAGCGACGGAGCTTGGCGTGAGTCAACTCATCCCGATTATGGCTGAGCGATGCGTTCGATCACATGTATCGAATACGCGCACCGATAGATGGCAGCGTATTGCTACAGAAGCAGCTGAACAGTGCGGTCGTGGCGATATACCGCTCATCAGTGGAGCTGTATCACCAGCTGATTTGATAAATAGCCAGCCACGCGAATCGTTAATCGTGTGCCGAGTTGGCAATCAGCATCAACAAAACTTTATCGGGGACTCAGGCATTACTGTGCTCGTTGGTCCGGAAGGAGGCTGGTCGCCTAATGAAGAGCGCTTGTTTGACGAGCATGAGGTGACATCATTGTCACTAGGGCAGTTCACGCTACGAGCTGAAACTGCTGCCATCATTGCCACCTCGAAGCTGCTCTAGCAATTACTATGCATAAGAGGTATACTTACGCAGTAGACGACCTATAACAAAAAAAGGAAAACAAACACGCTATGGGTCTACAGCAAAACAAAATTGCTTCGTGGCTTGCGCACATCGTGCGATCCTTTCGATTGTTGCCCAAGCACAAAAAACTCTACGTGTTTAGCGGGGTACTAGTTGGCTATTCGGCTCTTTTGCTGCTGGTACAGTTTGTGTTGCCGAAAACCGTCGTGTTCTCTTATGGTGATCCGACTTGTGTAAGAAGTGTTGTTTTGTTGCCAGAGCTACATGCTGCCAACGGTGATGATTTGACGGTGTGGACTGAGAACGAACTGACTATTGGCAACTACCCAGTCGCTGCTCGTTCGCTCTGTGTTGAGCCTAAAGTGACCCCCGAGCCAGGCAAGCAGCTTTCATCATCTGTTACGCCACGATATTTACCGTTTCTTAGTCAGCGCCTGCAAGTAGAGATACCCTCGTACCCAAAACCGCTAAAAGAGCAAATTCAACCTGTTATCGAGTTGGCAGTTCGTGATGAGCTAGTGTTGGCGTTCGATAATGCGGATAGTTTCTTCGAGTACAAGATACAGGTAGACGATCAACATCAAAAATGTGAAACATACGGAGTTATACTAACGTGCAATCTTGCCAAGCTCGCGCTTGAGCAATCAAGTGAATACGAGGTGGTTGTCGATCGACTGTTTGGTGGTGTGCCGATTGAGTCGATTGCCCAAAAACGGTTGCGCACACTTGACCCGCTGGAGGTTACGAGCAGCTCTATTGACGTAGACGAGACAGTGTACGAGCAGCCAGACAATATAACATTGTCGTTCAATAAACCGATTCAAGAGCCACGACCTAGCGCAGTGGTAGTCACTGATGAGTCGGGGTCACCAGTTGTGCACGAACTCCGTCTTACAGGTGAAAAAGAACTGACAATACAGTTTGGCGATGTGCTGGAGCGAGAAACAACGTACAATCTTGTACTGACAACTGACCTCATAGCAGAGGACAATGCGCTTCTTAGGGAGCGCTGGGAGCTGCAATTTAGTACATCGGGGGGACCTTCGCCTCAAAACAGCACCGTTTTTGGCAACGGCATTAGCCGAAATGCCGAGCTGAGTGTGACGTTTGATCAAGAGCTGGATGAAAACCAAGACTTTAGCGAATCTGTGACACTTACCATTAATGGAAGCGTTGCTGATGCGCAATTATCTGCTCGTGGCGATCGATTGATAGTTGCAGCTGGTCAGCTTCCGCTTTGCTCTAAGTTGGAACTTAGGGTGGAAGGCGAGATTGTTAGCAAGCATGACGTGGGTGGTGAAGTTGCTTGGTCAACCAGCGGAAGAGTGACATGTCGAACCACTTCGGTCATTGGTCACTCAGTGAGTGGTAGGCCAATTTATGCGTACACGTTTGGCGACGGACCTAACACCATTTTGTATGTCGGCGGCATGCACGGCAATGAGTACAGCAGTGTATTATTGCTTAATGCTTGGCTACGGGAGCTGGACGCGCACCCTGACCGAATCCCAAGCGATAAAAAGTTAATCGTCATACCTGATAGCTGTCCTGACTGTGTCGCGGCACGGAGTCGGTTCAACGCAAACGAGGTTGACCTTAATCGCAATTTCCCAACAGATGATTGGCAGTCAGAGGTATTTGTTCCTGGAGAAACCAGCATGCCAGAAGGCGGTGGCAGCCAACCTTTATCCGAACCGGAAGCTAAAGCACTTGCAGACCTAGTAAGGCGTGAACGACCTAAGCTCACGCTGACATACCATGCTGTTGCCGATGTGGTGATTAGCAATGACGCACCGCAATCCATTGATTGGGGTAGGGAGTACGCCCATCTGTCTGGTTATAATTTCTCAACTACCAACAACATAGAAAACATATTCAGCTACACCGCGACCGGTGCATTTGAAGACTGGATCAAAGACGAACTTAACTTACCGGCACTACTCGTGGAAATGGCTACCATGGGCACTAGCGAAATACAGCGAAATCGCAGCGCTCTTTGGTACACGGTAGGCTTGTAGCTTTTTTCAGCTGCTACAATAGAAGGCGATGAGTTATTCTCGTAGTCAACCGTATCGGCCTGGCCAAACCAGCCCGTATAAATTATCTCGATCTAAGATTGAACTGTTCATGCAGTGTCCGCGCTGCTTTTGGTTGGATAATCGGCTCAGAATTAAGCGCCCAAACACCCCGCCATTTCGGATAAATTCGGCGATTGACGAGCTGTTGAAGCGAGAGTTTGATCGCTACCGAAGTGAGAAACAGCCACATCCAATTATGCGTGACAATGATGTCAAGGCCGTGCCATTTGCTCACAAAGATCTTGATAAATGGCGCGCGAACTTTACTGGCGTAGCGACAGTACATGAGCCAACCAACTTGTACATTTTCGGTGCATTAGATGATGTTTGGATTGATGATGAACAGCAACTACTCGTCGTTGACTACAAAGCGACTGCTAAAGACCGGGAAGTATCAATCGATGCTGATTGGCAGATTGCGTACAAGCGGCAGATGGAAGTGTACCAGTGGCTGCTTCGGCAAAACGGCTTCACGGTATCTGATACCGCGTATTTTGTGTACGCCAACGGACGCCTGGATCTCGATAGCTTTGATAATAAAGTTGAGTTTCAAACCAAGCTTATCCCTTATGTAGCCGATGCTTCCTGGGTAGATGATACGCTACATAAAATAAAAGAAACCTTGGAGGGTGACATTCCGTCGGTTGGTTCGGCCGCTATGGGCGGCCCATGTGATTATTGTAGTTATGCGCGTTCGCGCACAGAGATGACTCTACAGTCAATACAGGACAAATCATAAGAATCTCTGCACATGAGTGCAATGATGATTTATACTAGGAGATAGAAATGTTGGATATTCAATTTATACGGGACAATCGAGCGGTGGTTCAGCAGGCGGCGGACGCCAAAGAAGTTTCGGTATCGATTGATGAATTGCTGGCTCTCGACGAGCAACGCAGGGAAAAGCTGCAACAGGTGGAGGCGCTGCGCGCTAAACGCAATGATGTTGCTGCCAAAATGAAGAGCGGCAAGCCTGATGCTGCGCAAATTGAAGAAGGCAAGCGAATCAAAGAGGAGCTCTCCGGATTAGAGGCTGAACTACAAGAAGTGCTTACAGCTTATAACGAAAAGATGCTATTGGTGCCAAACGTCATGCACGAGTCAGTGACTCACGCGCCCGGCGAAGAGGGCAACATGGTCGTTGAAACACTTGGCGAGAAGCCGGAATTTGGCTTTACGATTCGCGATCACCAACAAATTGGTGAAGCAAAAGACTGGATAGATATCGAGACAGCGGCCAAGACCTCTGGATCACGGTTTTATTTTCTCAAGGGCGACTTGGTGCTCCTAGAACAGGCACTGGTGGCGTGGATTTTTAAAAAGCTCGTTTCCAAAGATTTTACACCGGTGAGTGTACCGACATTGGTCCGGGAAGAGATGATGGAAGGAACCGGTTTTTTCCCGGCGGAACGCAACGAAATCTACTCAGTTAATCCAGACGAAGACAATCTATTTCTCGCTGGTACATCCGAGGTGCCGCTCACTGGTTTGCATCTAGTGAATGAGCTCAAAGAGGAAGATTTGCCGAGAAAATACGTCGGGTATTCGACTTGCTATCGCCGAGAAGCGGGTAGTTACGGCAAAGATACCAAAGGTATTTTCCGCGTTCATCAGTTTAATAAGCTGGAGATGTACTGTTTTGCCCACCCGGATACTTCCTGGGATATTCATGAAGAGATGCTTGCTATTGAGAAGGAGATTTTATCTGAGCTCGGGCTGCACTACCAAGTAATAAACATTGGTTCTGGTGACCTTGGTGCGCCTGCGGCGAAGAAATATGACTGTGAAGTCTGGATACCAAGCCAAGAGAAGTATCGTGAATTGACCAGCTGTTCAAACGTGACGGACTTTCAGGCAAGACGAACCGGCATTAAATATCGAACAAGCAGCGGCGAAAAAGCTTATGTACATACGCTCAATGGTACGGCCATGGCGTCTACACGTACGTTGATTGCCATTATGGAAAATTATCAAACAGAGGAGGGAAATGTGATAGTTCCAGAAGTATTACGACCATACATGGGAGGAAAGGAGCAAATATGATACAAAAGTTTGAGATAACCGCGAAGAAAATCGAGCTCACCGAGGAGCTTAAGAAATATATCACGAGAAAAATTGCCAAACTTGACCGCTACTTACCGCGTCAGGCACGTGAATCAGCTCACGCCGAGGTCATCATGAAGGAAGCAGGTGGCAGCAAAGGAAAAAAGACCTACACGTGTGAGGTCGTACTGCAGGTTCCCGGAGAGACGATTACTGTGTCGCAAGCGACCATCAACCCGTTTGCTGCGGTTGATATTGCCGAAGATACGCTCAAAAATCGTATTCGTAAATACAAAAATACCCACGGCACTAACCGCTTGCATAAGCGAGTGCTTTCTCGTATGAAGCGTCGCACTGGCGGCCGGCTCGATTAATTTTTGTTTGCCATACATTTTTGCCTCGCACATCAACTGATAGTGCGCTACAATGGGGACTAGTATTTTTATGCACTTGCTGGGTGGGTGAGTATTCAGTCTTGAACTGTGCATAAAGCAAACAAGATAAGACACAGGAGATACTACCGAAGCGATATGAAGCGAATAGTAAAGCACGTGCTTGGCGACCCACAAATCAGAACATTGCGTCGCCTGAGAAAGCGCCAGAAAGAAGTCAATGCCAGAGCCGACACCTATAAGAAGATGTCGGATGCCAAACTCAAGAAGCAGACCGCTGCATTAAAGAAGCGCCTTAAAAAAGAATCTCTCGATGCGATATTGCCTGATGCGTTCGCAGTAGTACGAGAAGTCGCTGACCGCACCGTTGGCATGCGCCACTTTGATGTACAGATTATCGGCGGCATCGGGCTTCACGAAGGGAGCGTGACTGAGATGAAGACTGGTGAGGGCAAGACTCTCGTCGCAACCGCGCCAGTATATCTCAACGCACTTACGGAAAAAGGCGTGCACGTGGTTACCGTCAATGATTATCTAGCACAACGTGACGCTGGCTGGATGGCGCAAATCTATGACTTTTTAGGTTTGAGTGTCGGTGTTATCATCGCGAACGAATCTTTTGTCTACGACACCTCATTTAGCAATGACGATCATGATGATCCACGGTTCAAGCATCTCAAGCCATGTACTCGCCGTGAGGCTTACGAGGCCGACATCACCTATGGAACGAACAACGAATTCGGCTTTGACTATTTGCGTGACAATATGGTGCGCGAAGTTGGGCAATTGCGCCAACGTGATTTGCACTATGCGATTGTCGACGAAGTTGACTCGATTCTGATTGACGAGGCTCGAACGCCGCTTATCATCTCTGCGCCTTCAGTGACGAGCGGTAGTGCCTATGCACAGTTTGCCAAGGTAGTCCGCCCACTAAAGCGCGACGAGCACTTCGAAGTCGATGAGAAGCGCAGAACTGTAATTCTTACCGACGAAGGGGTTGAAAAAGTCCAAAAAACACTTGGTGTCGATAACATCTATGGGTCTGAACACATTCGTACGATTTACCACCTCGAACAAGCGCTCAAGGCAGAGGCAATCTTCAAGCGAGACAAAGACTACGTGG
The DNA here is from genome assembly GCA_007132685.1 of Candidatus Saccharimonadota bacterium. Taxonomy (GTDB): domain Bacteria; phylum Patescibacteriota; class Saccharimonadia; order Saccharimonadales; family SLHW01; genus SLHW01. The sequence goes on from SLOC01000057.1 coordinate 8,622, forward strand.
TTACCAATGATGGTGAAGTAGTAATCGTCGACGAATTTACCGGTCGTCTGATGCACGGTCGCCGTTATAATGAAGGCCTACACCAGGCAATTGAGGCAAAAGAGGGCGTCGAGGTACAGCAGGAGTCCATGACGCTAGCGACCGTATCATTCCAGAACTACTTCCGTTTGTACGAAAAGCTAGCTGGTATGACCGGTACTGCTATGACCGAGAGTGAAGAGTTTCATCAGATTTATAAGCTCGATAGTGTAGAGATACCACCGAACAAGCCACTGATTCGCAAAGACCACCCAGACAGGATTTATCGAACTGAGAAGGGTAAATTCCGGGCTATTTTTCGGCAAGTGCAGGCGCTCCACCAAAAAGGCCAGCCAGTGCTAATCGGTACTAATTCGATTGAAAAGAACGAATTACTCAGCGAATGGCTGAAAGACGAGGGTGTCCCGCACGAAGTCCTAAATGCAAAAAACAACGAGAAAGAGGCGGCGATTGTTGCCAAGGCCGGTCAAAAAGGTGCCGTAACGCTAGCTACCAACATCGCTGGTCGTGGTACCGACATTGTGCTTGGTGAAGGGGTCAAAGAGCTCGGTGGCTTGTTTGTACTCGGTGCGGAGCGTAATGAATCACGCCGCGTTGATAACCAGTTGCGTGGTCGATCCGGTCGTCAAGGTGACCCGGGCGCGAGTCAGTTCTACGTGAGCACGGAAGACCACTTGATGCGAGTGTTTGGTGGCGACAAAATCGGCAACTTTATGAATCGCATGGGCGCTGATGATGAGACGCCAATCGAGAGCCGCTTTATCAGCCGTAGCCTGGAGGCAGCACAGAAGCGCGTTGAGGGATACAACTACGATGCTCGTAAAAACGTGGTGAAATACGACGACGTAATGAACCGACATCGTCGTGCTACCTACACTATGCGCCGGGAAATACTTCTCGAAACAGATATCAAAAAGCGTATTAAGATTTTCATCGAAGAAGAAGCGGGTAAAATGGCAGCTTCACCACTACTCACAACTGAAAAGTTTGAGTCAATCGTGACTCACGTGTTCCCGCTCGATGACCCGGCGCTGGATCGCTTGTTCGACACTGACGCCGATCTATTTGAGAAATCCTTAGTCAAGGAGGCAAACGAGGCGTATGACGAGAAAGAATTTGCCTTCACACCGGAAATTATGCGTAAAGTTGAACGCGATGTGTACCTGCAAATCCTGGATAATTTATGGATGCAACACCTTGAGAACATGAGCCACTTACGTGAAGGTATCCACTGGATAAGTGTTGGGCAGCGGGATCCGTTGGTCGAATATCGTCGTCAGGGTCAGCGCTTGTTTGAGGAAATGCAAGGAAGTCTACGCCACGATGTACTTCGTACGCTCTTCCACGCTGAACCGGTCAGCAAGGAACAGCTCGAGCAGCCAGTAGAGACCGAACTAACCAAGGCGGCTCGTCACTCAGTAAGTAATGCGAACCAAATCCAGCGCTCTGAACAACACTCCGAGTCTGAATACACCTCCAAGCGTAAAGAGGTTCGCCAGAAGCAACGCCAACAACAAAAACGCAAGAAGACGCGCAAAGCCGAGCGACAACGCAAAAAAGCCCACCGCAGAAAGTAGAGTCAAGAAGCCGTGCAACACAGTGTTACCGAACTTACCTTATCTAATGGCGCTAAAGGACTATTAATTCACATCCCGACAGCAACGGTGATGTATAGCGAGTTTAGCTTTCGGGCAGGTGAATATCTTGTAGATAGAGACAAGTGGGAGACGCCACATATTATGGAGCACATGGTGCTCGGCGCTAATGAGCTCGTACCTAAAGCGCGTCAATTCCAGGCTGAATTTGAGAAAAACGGTGCTTACAGTAACGCCAGTACCAGCAGCTACGACATTAGTTACGAGGCAGAGTGTGCTGACTTTGAGTGGGACAGGATACTAGATTTACTCAAAATTGCGATAACTAAACCGCTGTTTTTGCCGGAGGAGTTTGATGCGGAGTTTGGCAACGTGCGCGAGGAGCTCAACTCCCGATCGAACAATCATTTTCGCAACCTGAGCCTAGGCATGCGCAAACAATTTGGTTTTTACGCGCTAACTGACAAAGAGCGCCTCAAGCTCATGAACAACGTGACGATAGACGACATTCGCGAACACTTTACCAATACGCACACTACTCGAAATCTTCGTTTTATTATTGCCGGCAAACTGCCGATGAAACGACGTAAGTTAATCCGTAGTTTGCTTGAGAATATGGAACTACCAGAAGGGGAAGTGCGAGCGCCGCTGCCAAACGAGGAGCCGCAGCCTTTTACAGCACCACTATACATTCATAACCCAACCGTCAAGAACATGTACTTTTACCTGGATACATTTATGACTCGTCAAATGCGTGACCCAGAACAAGACGCACTCAACTTAGTCAACAATATGCTCACGGCTACGTTGTATTCCCGTATTCTAGGTACCGCCCGCGAAAAAGGACTGGTCTATGGCATGAGCTCTGGCGTTAACCAGACTAAGCTGGCGAGCAATTGGTGGTTTGGCTCTCAGGTAATGCCGAAGAATGCCGAAGCTTTATTTGAGATTATTAGCAGGGAACTACAGGCAGTGTTTGAAGGAAAGATCAGCGAAGAGGACACACAGGCCGCTAAACAGTACGCGCTTGGACGTTTTCAGCGCAGTGGGCAGACGGTTGCCGGGGTTGCGATTGGTTACGCGAACCGATATTTCTTTGATGACCAGATTGATGATTATTACAAAATGCCAGAACGGATACGCGCTGTGTCTCGCAATCGGATCGTAAGTATTACGCAGAGCATGTTCCATGACAATATCTGGGGTGTTGGGGTGCTCGGCAGTGTTGGCAAGGAGTATACGAAAAAGCTCGAAGATATCGTCGCGCCACTCTGGCAACTTGGAAAATAGTACCTGCTCTCACTCTGTACAAAGCACAACAAGTATGTTATACTCGCGCCTAGCGTTAATCAAAAACAAAAACCTATGTCACCACAGCAACCGCCAACGTCCACCTCTGTATCGTCATCGTCTCCGCCTCAACAGCCCAACTTGTTGAAAGTTGCCAAAGAGCGCATGGATGCAGTTGTTCTTATGCTGACAGCCATGTTTTTAGGCGGGCTGTTTTTATTGAGCGGGGTAGCGCTAGACATAGGGCTGATTATTTTCTTTGCAATAGTGCTCGGAGGAATCTTATTCTATATCAGATTGTTCCAAATCGGCTTTTTGGGCAATGCCCTCCGGGTTCAGTCCGGTAAGCACGCGCACCTATTAGAGATGGTTAACGAGATTTCAGCTACTCTTGCCATGCCAACGGTAGATGTTTTTATTACGCAGGATCCTTACTTGAACGCATTTGCAGTAGGGTACCACCACCCATACACTATCGTGCTACACTCAGCGACCGTCGACGAGTTGACACCAGACGAATTAAAAGCAGTTTTAGTACACGAAATGGGGCACATTAAATACAAACACACTATTATCACTGCCTATACACAGCCGATGAGCGTGCTTGTGCCAGTGCTCGGCCCGATTGTGGCCTGGTCTTTTGGTTTTTGGTCACGGAGAGCAGAACTAACGTGTGATCGGCTCGCAACGGCATACGTCGGCAGCCCTCATACGGTCGCATCAGCGCTGATGAAAAATCATGTTGGCTCGAAATTTGCTGCCTACCTGACTGAAGAGGGAGTATATCAGCAGGATGTCTACAGTAAGGGGGCTATGCGTCAATTGTCACAGTCGCTGTCAACTCATCCTTTCTTGGTTACTCGTGTTAGAGAAGTTATGGAATTCGCAAAACGTAGCGGAATAGTACAATAAAAACAAAAACAAAAAGGAAATAATCTATGCCACCGCAACAAACACCAGGAAATTCAGTACAACCAGGGGGTCAGCCGCAGCAGTCAGGCACTCCTCCGCCAACCCCGAATGGCGCACTGCCGCAGCAGCCTGCAAGCCAACCATCAGCACCACAGCAGCCACCCCAGCCAGCAGCACCGCCACCCCAGCCTCAAACACCAACACCTGCACCAGTACCACCTGTCTCGGGGCCTAGTGGACAGCAGCCTGCAAGCCAACCACCAGCAGCACCACAGCAGCCAACCCAACCACCACCGCCACCCCAGCCTCGACCTCCTGTTCCAGCACAGGGTGCACCTGGGCAACAGGCAGTTCAACCACAGCAGTTCAACGCTGGGCAACAAAACTTCCAGTACCCAGCTACACCAAAACCAAATAAGCTCAAGAAAGCTCTTCTGGTAGGTGGTGGTGGCCTCATCGCGATTCTGTCATTAGTCTTTGGTGTCATGTTTGCCTTGGGCTTTGTTGGCGGCATTTCCTACGATGAGCTTACGCGAACGGCGACCACTTCAGATACAGAAGAAAACATATCAATCAGACACCCAGTTGAAATGAAGGAAGTCTACATAGGCTCAACCGGTATGGAGTTAACCCACTCAGACGAAGAGAGCGGCGGTATGTATAGTCAAGTGTATATTGACAGTATATTTCTCGGCCAAGGACTTGGGGATGTTCGTGACGAATTAACAAGCAACCTTACAGATAACGAGAGCGAACTGTATCAAGAGATAGTACGTGATTTTTCAAATCAGCCCGATGAGCGTCGAAATTTCGAGATTGGCGACTTCCGAGAAGTTGACATCGATAATATCGAAGGCATCCTGGCGTCAAGCGTTAGTTTCGATATCCCTCTCGCTACAGATGAAGATGAGTATGTTCCGGTGAGCGGAGAAATTATGTATGTTTTCGGTGAAGAGAAACTTTTCATCGTCGTTGTCACAGCGCTGGATGAAGTATATCGAGGTAATCAGTCGATATTTAATGAAATGATTGATAGCTTGCGCTTTGAATCATAAATAGTTGCTATACTACACCTTGTGAAACAGTTAGCAATAGAATGCAATACATTACTCAACGAGGTGCAGGATGCTATAAGCAGCCTCAAAATTCGCGAACTTGAAACAGAGCGCAACGCGCTCGCTGACGATATGGCGTCTGCCGACTTCTGGAACCATAATGAAATGGCAGCGAGAAAATCCAAGCGTCACGCTCGGCTTGAGGAGCAAGTGACGCCATGGCTTGAGCTAGAGCAGCAACTAGCTGAGCTGGTGGAGCTTACTGCGACAGGAGACGAGTTGCTTACCTCAGAAATATCTGAGCAACTGGCACGCCTAGAGCAGCGGTTAGCCAAAATGAAGCAGCAGCTTATGTTCCGTGGCAAATACGATAACTACGATGTTATCTTAACCATTCATGCAGGAGCAGGGGGAACTGATGCTCAAGATTGGGCTGGGATGCTGTTGCGTATGTATAGTCGATGGGCGAGCAAGCAGAGCAGTGTAGAGGTGAGCCTTATAACCGAATCAGCAGGTGATGAAGCGGGGATAAAAAGTGCCTCACTAGAATTAATTGGTCCATTTATGTACGGAAAACTGCAGGGCGAGCATGGGGTGCATCGACTCGTACGGCAGAGCCCGTTTAATAGTGATAACTTACGTCAAACGAGCTTCGCTATGGTAGAAGTTATGCCAAAAGTTGATGAGCCAAAAGCAGTGGCTATCGATGACAAAGATATTAAAATTGATGTATATCGGAGCGGGGGGCGCGGAGGCCAATCGGTTAACACGACTGATTCGGCAGTTCGGGTAACGCACATCCCCACCGGCGTTACCGTTACTATTCAAAATGAACGCTCACAGCTACAAAACAAAGAGGCAGCACTGACGATACTTCGATCTCGGCTTCTGCAGCTCTCGCTACAGCAACACGTAGAGAGAGTCGAAGAGCTAAAAGGTCCTTCGACTTCAGCAGAGTGGGGGAATCAGATACGTAATTACGTCCTGCACCCATATAAGCAAGTCAAGGATTTGCGAACCAAACATGAAGTCAAAGACCCAGACAGTGTACTAGATGGCAACATAGATGAATTTATAGACGCCTACTTAGAGTACAGTTTAAAGAGTTAAATTATAATAAAATTATAATAGTATTATAATAATATTATAATGTAAATTTATTAACTATATCTCGATAGTATTCTGTTGGCGGCTGTAGTTGGGCCTTGTCGGGCGATATCGAGCTAACAATATGTAGTATGCAAAACAATGAATCTATAGAGGGGTGTATTGTATGTATAGAAAAGTAGAGTATATTGTCGATTGTATTATGTATTCCGTGAATATATAATAAACTACGCTTATGATTTTATTAGACCGTGTTTCGAAAGTGTACGGCAAAGAAGTGTCGGCACTTGACAGAATATCTTTGCATGTCGAGCAGGATGAATTCGTTATCATTATTGGTAGTTCCGGCGCCGGAAAGTCTACACTACTCAAGCTGTTAACTCGTGAGGAAAAGCAGACATCTGGCAAAATTGTGATTGGCAACATTGATTATGACAAGCTAAAAGATAAAGAGATACCGTATTTACGTCGTAAAATCGGTGTAGTCTTCCAGGACTTTAAGCTACTGCCGAATAAAAACGTCTTTGAAAATGTAGCGTTTGCGCTAGAAATCGTTGGTCACTCTAGCCGAGAAATCAAACATACTGTACCGAAGGTGCTCAATGTTGTCGGGTTGCGTGGCAAAGAGAAGCGGATGCCGGCTGAATTATCTGGTGGTGAACGACAGCGAGTGTCGATTGCCCGGGCAATTGTACGTCAACCGAAGATATTAGTAGCAGATGAGCCGACCGGAAACCTTGACCCTCGCCACGCGTGGGATATTATCCGTATCTTAGAGAAAATTAACCGATTCGGTACAACAGTACTGTTAACAACCCATAATCAAGAGATAGTAAATAAGCTGAAGCGACGAGTGGTAACAATCCAAGATGGTCGCATTGTGAGCGATAAGGCTCACGGAGAGTATAAGTCATGAAGCGAGATAGAAGTCTAAAGCGTTGGTTGATTACGGTAGCCCGGCTAACACTGGGTGGTATCCGCAATCTCTTTCGTAATGCGTGGTTAAGTATCGCGGCGATGGCGGTGATGTTCGTAGCGCTAGGGATACTGTTCTTTACGGTGGTACTTAACGTGACGACGAGCAATGCCATTACTGAATTATCGAGAAATCTTAAAGTCTCGGTCTATCTCGAAGATGATATAAATGATGAGCAGCGCTTTGAGCTGGAAACTGCCTTGGCTTCGAGTCCTTATACCGCGGATCTAGAATATATATCCAAAGATGATGCTCGCGCCCGTTTTGTTGAAAACTTCCGCGATGACGAGGCTTTGCTTGAAGGGCTATTCTTGGTAGGTGACGATTCATTGCCCGCATCATATGAGGTGAGCGCGATGAGCCTAGATGATTTTGATCGGATTGAGGCGATAGCTACAGAAGAAAGATTTGAGGAAACAATCGAAAGCATTACACTTGGCCGGACTGATGCTCGCGCCACGATAGAAAGAGCTGCATCAGCCCAGGCGTTTATTACGAGCGCTAGCGCACTCGCGGCGATTATTTTTACCGTTATATCAGTTTTGATAATTTTTAATACAATTCGAATCGCGATATTTACCCGAAATGAAGAAATCCGAAACATGAAGCTGATTGGCGCGACACCGTGGTACATCAGAGGTCCGTTTATTGTTGAAGCGAGCATGTATGGAGTCATATCAGGGCTTCTAGCGGTGTTGGCGGTCTACGGCATTATCTATAGTATTGGGCCGAATATCGCTAATCAGGACGAATTTAGAGCGACCTTCGAACTCTTTACGCAGACGAGCACCGTTTTGCTGGCGACTATTGCAACGGTAGTAGCCGGGATTATCGTCGGTGCGTTCTCGAGCTTGCTGGCGATGCGCAAATATTTGCGCTTAAAACACTGGTAGATCCGCAGCCGGCCATTCGGGTAAAAGCGCTTGTGCTCACAAGGGTTTTCCGCTATAATTGCGCCCAAGTCTAAAACATAAAAAGACGCTCAAGCAAAAATGAAAACAAAAAAGGAACTACTCGCTGTTTTACGTCGTCGCCTCACTACGGCTGTGCTTATAGGCGCAGTTGCTGCCATTGGCTTAAGTAGTTCGTTGAGTGTGTTCGGGCAAGGCTTACAGGAGCTGCAGTCGGAGTCTGCCGATATTTCTTCTGAGATGCAGGAAGCGAGCGAGGAGGTGGTGCGACTCCGTGATCAAGCTACTGACCTAGAAGAGGCGATTGAGGAGCTTGATGAGCAAATCGAGGAATCAGACAAGGAGATCAAGCGCATCAGCAAGGCCATCGATGAACTGCAGGAAGAGCTCGACGAAGCCCAGAAGCACCTCGAAGCGCAGCAAGCGCTACTCCGAGCGAATATGCGTACGTTGTATAAACGAGGTGGCGTATCAACCGTTGAGTTGTTAGCGTCAAGCGAGAGTTTCTCTGAGTTTATCGACGAACAAGAGTATCTTGAGCGCTTAAAAGGAGCGATTCAAGAGTCTACACGGGCGGTGTATGACATTCGGCAGGCAATAAAACGCCAGCACACCGAGCAACGTGAGTTATTGATTCAGCAAGAAAGCATACAGGAGTCACTCAACGAGCTACGCGAAGAGCGACAGAAGCTGCTTGATGATAATTTGGATGAACAGCAACGGCTCTGGGAATATACCCAGAACTTGGCGGAGCGACAGCGCCAGATCAACCAAGAGCTCATTCGAATGAGCCATGTGGTTACCACTGAAGGAACTGGTAGCTACCCATGGGCAAATGCACTATGCGCATATACTGATTTACCGACTGGTCCCTGCCGACACCCGACAGACAGTTGGGGCGATTTCGAATGGTATGTTGACGACAAAGACAACCGGCGTGACCAATGGGAGTTTTTCTATCGAAACTGTACCTCGTATGTAGCTTGGAGAAGTGCGCAGGATGGCTTTGATATCACACCACTTGGACCGGGCAGAAGTGGTTTGGGTGATGCTGGTTCATGGCACACCAATGCTTCGCGGTTCGACGAGTTAAGTGTTGGCAATGAACCACGTGTTGGCTCGTTTGCGGTGTTTGCCAACGGTCCGTTTGGTCATGTTGCTTATGTCGAGCGAATTGCGGGTGACAGAGTTCTCGTAAGCGAGTATAATTTGTTCGGCGACGGTAAATATTCCGAACGATGGATTCCGAGATATCAGCCAACGGCATACGTCTACACACCTTATTCTCGATAATAAATAGTTACCTTAGGTAAAGGGGGATTTAGCAGGGTAATGCATAGCAACTACTGGCGCGAGCTGCGCCAAAAAATCAGGCGCTTTTCTATTGCAAACATAAGCGCTGCACGATATAATAGAAACACTCCTTCCAAAACAAAAACATCGGCGAAATATATGAAAAACCTACTTGCATCGGTCACACCCCTATTTAAGCGGCAGTTAACATTTGTCGTCATAGCAGGCTTTGTGGTTGGTAGTGGTGCGTCGATTTTGTCGCTACCGGGATTTGGTGGCGCACAAAGTATCAATGAGCTACGAGAGCAGACCGAGCAACTTGAGCAAGAGATTGAAGAAACCCAGGAACAGGTAGAAGATCGTCGGCGTGAAGCAGCGAGTCTGGAGCGCACAATCGCCAATTATGACAGCCAGATTAGCGCGGCAACCCAGAAGATTAATGAGTTAAACAACGAAATCAACCGCCTAGAGCGCGAACTAGACAAGGCAGAGGTTGAACTGGAGCGACAGAAAGAGCTGCTCCGGATGAATATGCGTGCGTTGTACCGACGTGGCGGAGCTTCAACAGTTGAGCTGTTGATTGCGAGTGAAAGCTTTTCGGCATTTATCGACGAACAAGAGTATCTAGAGCGACTAAAAGGTGGCATACAGGATGCGGCCAATGAGGTCATGGCGCTTCAAGAACAAATGGAAGAGCAAAAAGAAGAGCAGGAAAGCCTGCTTTCACAGCAAGAAGTAGTAAAGGCGAACCTAGCGAGTGCGCGGGCCGATAGAGAGAACTTGCTACAGAAAACTCGCGGTGAAGAGGCACGATTTAGAGAACTCGTAAAAGAACTTGAAGATATGCGCAGAGAAGCCGAAGCGGCGCTAGCGCGAGCGATAGCTGCTGGCTCCTTCCGTGAGTCACCGGTTGGTCCGGTATCGGCTGGCGATGGTGTCGGCACAATCGGTAACTCCGGGTTGTCCAGTGGGCCACACTTACACCTAGAGGTTCGTATTAATGGATCAGATGTTAATCCAGCGTCCTACATACAGGTTCCAGCGGTGAGTCAGCCGCCGACGTGGGTAAGCCAGGGTTACGGGGTGCGCTCGGGAATTTATGCTCGGGGCTATCACCCAGGCATTGACTACGCGGGTCCGATTGGTACACCGATTCGAGCAATTGATAGCGGTATGTTGTATCGTGGCTGCTCGAATGATCTTTTAGGTACCTCGGGTAATCCGTATGGCTACGTAGCAATCGTTGAGCACAATAATGGCGCCGTAAGTATATACGCGCACATGGATGGTGGCCCTCCAGCTTGTAGTGGCACCATCTCTCCGTGGTAGCTTGTCTTTGAGCTACTGTAGAAGTTGCAAAACATTCTTAACTTTCCAAATCGCTTCTGTATAATGGGGTGGTCGGAGGATATATGAAGTCAGGTGATACAAAAAAAGAACCTCGCAAAGATAGTGATTCGACCTCTCGCCCGAAGTGGTCTTGGCGTCAAATAGGGATTGCAGCTGCCATCTTTTTCGTTGGTGCTGCGTTTGGATTTGGACTGCACGACAGTCCATTGCTTGACCGTCCAGCTGCGCCAGAGCATGAAGCACTGCCTCGTAGCCTTGATTATTCGAGCGTAGATGAAGTCTACGATTCGCTTAGAGAAAACTTTGACGGTGAGCTGTCAATCGAGGAATTACTTGATGGGCTCAAGCGTGGGCTCGCGCAAGCAACTGGTGATCCATACACTGAGTACTTAAACCCTGATGCCAGTCAGGAATTTGATGATGATTTAAGCGGTACTTTTAGTGGCATCGGAGCTGAACTGGGGCGTGATGATGAAAACGTTATTATTGTGGCACCGTTGAGCGGCTTTCCTGCAGAGGACGCAGGGCTGCAGTCGAGAGACGTGATACTGCAGGTCGATGGCGAGTCAGTAGCCGGCAAATCAATTACTGAAGTGGTTCAGAAGATTCGTGGCGAAGTCGGCACGGACGTCACCCTAACGGTTGCGCGGGACTTTGAGCGACTAGAATTTACCATTACTCGCGAAACGATTACTATTCCGAGTGTTGAATTTGAGATTCTCGATGACAACATCGGCTATCTGGATGTTAGTCGTTTTGGCGATGATACGGTGCAGCTGGTCCGTCGCGCCTACCAAGACTTTATGACTGTTGGCGTGGATGGCATCATACTTGATTTGCGAACTAATCCGGGAGGACTCTTAAATGTGTCTGTCGAGTTAGCCGACTTGTGGTTGCCGCGAGGTGCGGTGGTTGTAGAAGAGCGAAGAGCTGGCGAGGTTGTCAATACACTAGATTCACGAAGTGACCCACTTATTGAAGGTATTCCGACGGTTGTGCTTGTGAATGAGGCAAGCGCGAGCGCGAGCGAGATTGTGGCTGGTGCGCTGAGTGATCACGGGGTGGCGACGGTTATCGGGGCAACGACATTCGGTAAGGGAAGTGTGCAACAGTTGGATCGGTTACGTTCTGGTGGCACGCTTAAGGTCACTGTCGCTCGTTGGCACACGCCGGATGGTCTCAATATTGACCAAGAAGGCATCAAGCCGGATATCGAAGTTGAGCGTACACAAGAAGACTTTGAAGCAGAGCGAGACCCGCAACTTGAGCGCGCTGTTGAGGAATTGACAAGATAACTGCTTGCACGAAGGTAAAATTGCAGGTAGCATACATACGTATATAACGGAGAGGGAAAGCGGTGGCAAAACAACCGACTAAGTATGTTTTTGTAACTGGTGGCGTGTTATCTGGACTCGGCAAGGGTATCACCGCTGCCTCCATCGGCAACCTTCTGAAAGCTCGTGGACTAAAAGTAAATATTCAAAAGTGTGACCCATATCTGAATGTTGATGCCGGCACGCTTAACCCGGCAGAACACGGTGAGTGCTTCGTGACGGTCGATGGCGCTGAGACCGACCTTGATCTCGGGCACTACGAACGATTTCTAGATCAAGAGTTGACGCAGGCAAGTAGCTTGATGAGCGGACGAGTGTTACGCAACGTCATAACCGGTGAACGTGAAGGTAAATATCTCGGTAAAACAGTACAATTCATCCCGCATGTCACTGATGCGATTCAGCATGAAATCCAAAAAGCTGCCAAGGGTTATGACGTGCACATTGTTGAGATCGGTGGCACTGTCGGCGACTATGAGGGTTTGAGTTTTCTCGAGGCGATTAGAGAGCTGTCATTTCAGGTTGGACAAGAGAATAGTCTGTTCGTACATGTGGTGTACATTCCGTATCTCGGAGCCAGCAAGGAGTTTAAAACCAAGCCAGCACAAAATGCCGTACGCGATTTGCGAGGGCTCGGAGTTAGTCCGGACATTTTAGTGGTCAGAAGTGAGGATAGTGCCGATGAAGCAGTGGTTAATAAATTGAGCCTGTTCTCTGGCGTGTATCCAGATTCAATTGCATTACTGCCGAATGCACGTTCAATCTACGAGGTGCCTATAACACTGGAAGATACAAACATTGGCAAGGTTATTACCGAAAAACTCCACGTAAAAACTAAGCGACCCAATCTTTCATCTTGGCGTTCTGTCGTCGAGCGAGCTACTACTGACTATAAGCGAACGGTTACCGTAGGTCTGGTTGCTAAGTATCTTGATAATCAAGACACTTATATGTCGGTTGTAGAAGCGCTGCAATCAGCCGCTATGTGGAACGATACGAATATTAAGATTCGTTGGATTGATGCTGAGCGAATAGATGGGCGACGGCCTGTTTCCCGATCGGTGGCTGGCTGTGACGGCATTGTAGTGCCTGGTGGTTTTGGCGTGCGTGCACTAGACGGCAAGATACGCACTGCACAGTATGCGCTTAGGCAACATCTACCGTACTTGGGTATATGTCTAGGATTGCAGATGGCGGTTGTCGCGGCGGCTCGTAATAGTGGTGTTGAAGAGGCAACGACAGCTGAAGTCGATCCTGAAGCAAAACACTTGGTAATCAACACTATGCTTGATCAGCGAGGCAAAGAAAACACGGGTGGAACCATGCGACTTGGGAATTATGCATGCGAACTGGAGAAGGATTCACGGGTTGCCAAGCTGTACGGCAAACGGCGGATTGACGAGCGCCACCGTCATCGATACGAGTGTAATAATGACTATCGTGACCAATATGAGTCATGGGGAATCCGACCGGTTGGCATCAATCCGGACAAAGACTTAGTAGAGGTGATAGAGGGCGTAGACCACCCGTTCTTTGTCGCTAGCCAGTTTCACCCGGAGTTTACGTCACGTCCGAATCGACCACACCCGCTATTTGATGGATTCATAAAGTCACTGCTTGCAGAGCAGAAGAAATAGTACTATCATAAGCTCTATGGAAGAACAGACAAATCAGAAGAAGGTGCTACTAGTTGAAGATGACGATGCGCTGGCGAGTGTGTATGAGACTCGTTTGCAAGCAGAAGGGTTTGACTTACGACGTGTGCCGAATGGCGAGGACGCATTGGCCGCTGCGCTTGAGTACAAACCAGATTTGATTTTGCTTGATGTCATGATGCCTAAAGTCAGTGGATTTGACGTATTGGACATCTTGCGTAATACGCCAGAAACAGCGAACGTAAAGGTGATTATGCTCACCGCACTGAGTCAGGACACTGACCGCGAACGCGCTGAAAGTCTCGGCGTAGATGATTACTTAGTGAAGTCCCAAGTTGTTATCTCTGATGTCGTGGACAAAATTCGCGAACACCTAAACGCATAGCCTTACAATAACCAAATTACAGGTAGCAAACAACAGGCTACCAGTAGTGTATATTGACAAAAACTCAAATTAATGCTAATATCTATTGCTAAGACCCCCTTAAAATAAATACTATGAATAAATCATCGGAACAAGGACCGCTACCACCCCCAGAAGAGCCTAAGCTATCGATTAGCCAACAGGCTCCGGAGTCTAGTTTATGGGGCGCCGACAATCTCGTCGACGAGGCAGAAAGACGCGCTGCAGGCGCAGGTCATGCCGCAGCCGGTGACACTCTCGAGGGTGATGAACGAGTCTCTGCCAGTCAGCTTGATGAAGTAAGGGCAATCGCTGCTGGTGAAGCCGCTGCTCGCAGTGATGGTAGTGAGCGGGATTCCTTTCCTGAATTGACGGCGCAAGTTGAGCGAGACGGTGCACTCCACGGGAAAGATAAAGATATAGTAGGCTGGATTGCTCGTGGAATTACTCGAAACAAGTAGCCGAGCTAAGGAAATTTATGAGCGAAGCAGATAAACCAAGTAATGAGATTCCATATGATGAGAGTGGGCACACGCTTTCTGCAGGGGTGCGACGTGCTGAGGCAAAAATTGCTGATGATATCGCAAACCAACCAACGTCAGACGTAATAAACCACGGACACTATGATATTGCTGACCATCCGATAGTTACCGGAGAGAGGTCGCTCCATCAGAGGGCGCTTGAGCGTGCTGGCCAAGTTGGTCGTGCTATTGTTAGATATGTCGGGGAAGCCGATAGGACTACAGGACTGCAAACTTGGAGCCCAAAGCAGAAGGACAAATAAGAAGGTATTTACATAAACCCTTCATATCAGTATCAAGGATCATCAAACTATGCCTGAACATCTACTTCCACCATCATCTGAACACAACGAAGGGCAATCATCTAACCCACTTGATGGGTTGAGGCCAGTGCCAAATGTCGACGTCGCAGATATAAGCAGCATTGAGGCGGCGCAAAAGGTAGTTCGACGTAATCTCAAGCTCCCGCCTATGCGGCACATCGGAGAATGTTATGGGCGCATTACGACCCTTGAAAGGGTTATTCAGGAAACAGATGGACTAACAGATGATGTATCCGTCCAGGCGAATCTGACTGCTCAGACACAAGTGCGAAGCATTCTGAGCAACATTCAAGAGACTTACGGAGAAGACGCACTCTGGCGTTATCGTAGTTTGCTTGATAAAAAAGCGGAGTTAGCCGCTGTACGCCAAGAACTGATACAGAGCTAAGCGCAGTAAAAACGACCGCCCTTAAAGTTGGGTGAACGTTATCTGATAAACCAATAGCTATTCGACGACGACTTCGGTGCGGGGAGCTGATTTGCCAGTAAACTTCTTAATCTTACGGTTCTTGTAACGAACAGTGCCGTCAGTTTTGGCGTGAATCGTGTAATCACGGCTCATGAAAGTACCTTTACCAGCGCGCTTAGTAGCGCCAGTTTGTCGGACGATTATTTGGCCGGTCTTGACTGGTTGGCCGCCGTAGAGCTTGATGCCGAGGCGCTTGCCGGCACTGTCCCTGTTATTCTTACTTGAGCCACCTGCTTTTACTTTACTCATTTAGGATTCTCCTGTCGCCAAATGCCTGCTTAGATGCGGAGCATCTAACTCCGCATTTGGCTCGTCGCGCCTGCTGCTTCAGCCACTTTCGCTACTCCCTCGACGTATGCTTGATACGTCTCGGTGCGTTGCGCGTGACTTCATTGCATTCATCGACGCACGAGAACCCTAAACAGTTTTTGACTATTAAATTACGATTTATAGTTCCTAGTGAGGACTAAGAGTTCACGGCCGACGATTTGTCCTTCTCTATGGTAGATAAGGTCCTGATTTTCAGCGTGAACAAAACTCTGACGAGTATAGCCCAATCCCTCCAATTTATCAAGGGTTTTTAAGTGGTGCTTCTTCTCATTGATTATCCAACAAGGCACTGCGATGCACATTCGAAAGCCTGGTTCAGTTTGTCTTGCGACGTTCTTGAGAAACTTTCGATGGATAGTATCGACATCTTGCATAACTTTATTGAGGGTCTTTTCATCTGGCGAGGCAGAGAAAGGGCGGCCTAGGTAGGCCTCACAAGCGATAGTGTCGAAGGGGAGCTCCCATTCATGAGTAGTGGCATCTGCAGTAACAGTGGTGTATTTTAGATTTTTGAGATCGAGACTGTGAGCTAGCCAAGCTAAGTTTGCTTCAGTGTACTCAATCATACGCTTTTCGATATCGCTGCCGTAGGCAGTAAAACCCATCAAAAGCGCTTCTTGCAATATTACTCCCGTGCCACAAAATGGATCTAGAACAGTCAGGGATATAGGAGCCTGCTCATAAGCAGAGCCTTTGACTTGCTTCTGCTCTCGGCGTTCTGCTAGATTGATGATGATTTGGGCGAGCTTTGGTGGCAGCATACCGACTTTTGCATCGCGTTTAGGGCGTTTTTGGTCGCGGGCAGTGTAGCTGTCGATATCCTGTACAGCTGTAGTTTTTCCGATATATAGCTGGCCATCTTTACCTTGGGCGAGGACAATTTCTGCACCGTTGTCATCAGTGAAGTGATTGTGCAGTACCTGCGCGCTAGAGAGTGCGAGCGACTTATTGGGTACGATGCGGATTGAGTGACCATGTTGTTTCAGGGTTCGCTTAAGCGCAAAAGTGGTTTTTTGGAGTTGCCCCAGTGAAACGTTTATACCATAAACACTGATGCCTAAGTGCAGCTTCTTATCGGGCATATCAGCAAGCTGGGTAGGGAGCGTTTCTTTGAGGTAATGCTCGATGTCTTTCCAGGATTTTTGTGTAGTGACAGCGTAGAGGCGGGCAATTTTTTGGGTGCCGCCGAGTTGAGAGATGTCCGGCTGCCTATCAACGAGGGCGATATCTTGTTTGATTGGTGTTACAGCGCCAGCGCCGTAGCGACTTTCGAGCTCTGCCAGGCTGATGGCTGGCTGTCTCCCTAAAATACAGAGTGATTTCATAGATTTCATTGTACCGCGAATTAGTACTACAATCAGATAATAAATATCGGAGGTTTCTGCGTTATACTAAAAAATGACCTATGACTAGAGACAAAGTAGCCCGCCAAAAGAAGATAAAGGCGATTATCACAATCGTCACACTAGTGGTATTGGCTCTAGTTACTTACGGTATTCGCGATCAAATCGGCGAAACGATTGAAAACTTACGCACTGCTAACCCGTGGCCAATCCTGTTGATTGTTCCGTTAGCGTTCGCCAATCACTATGGTTTGGGCAAGCTTTATCAGGGGGTTTTCCGAATTTTGGGAGATCGTTTTCGTACCCGTTCGATGGTACGGCTTAGTTTTGAAATTAATTTTGTAAACAATGTCTTTCCTTCAGCTGGCGTTAGTGGATTCTCTTACATCGGTCTACGAATGAGAGGCGAGCATGTTGCAGCTGGCAAATCAGCGCTTGTCCAGGTGATGCGCTTTGCATTGGTGTTCATTTCGTTCCAGTTGTTACTAGGGCTTGGGTTGTTATTCTTGTCCCTCACAGGCGATGTCAATAACTTTGTCATTATGGTGACCGCCTCGCTGGTGACCTTGCTTTTTGTCGGCACTGCACTGGCGCTGTTTATCATCAGTAGTAAGGCGCGGATTAACGGTTTCTTTACCGGGCTGACGCGTATTGCTAACCGGTTGATTCAGGTACTTCGACCGAAGAATCCAGAGACGATCAACATCAGTCGAGTAGAGAAGTTATTTACTGAGCTACACAATAATTATCAACTGGTTCGACACAACCTAACGAACCTGAAGAAGCCGCTGTTATTCGCATTTTTGGCGAATCTCACGGAGGTATTATCGATTTTTGTCGTATTCTGGGCATTTGGTGAACCGGTTAATATCGGTGCGGTAGTCATAGCGTACGCTGTCGCTAATTTCGCTGGCATTATGTCGATTTTGCCAGGAGGAGTAGGTGTTTACGAGGGCTTGATGACAGCGGTCCTCGTCGCCACCGGTGTGCCGGTGGCGATTAGTCTGCCGGCAATCGTGACATTCCGTATTATCAGCATGGCGACGCAAATCCCTATCGGGTATTACTACTATCAGCGTAATCTCAGCGAGCAGACGCACATATGAACAACGACCCGATTTATTCGCCGACCGACTTCGTAGCGGTATTTAATCAAACATTGGAGTTTGCCTATCCTTCGGTGTTATTGCAAGGGGAGCTGGCTGATTACCGCGTCAGTAAAGGTAAGTGGCTATATTTCAAGATAAAGGACGAGCACGCCTCTGTTCAGTGTTTCGGCACTGTTATGCAACTACGGCACGAATTGCAAGAGGGTATGATGGTGCAACTCAGGGCTCACCCGCGGCTTCATCCGCTATATAACTTTAGCTTGCAGGTGCAGTTTATTCAGCCTGTCGGCGAAGGCGCTATCAAAAAAGCGGCTGATATATTGCGTGAAAAGCTACAAAAAGAGGGATTGTTTGACCCGGCCAAGAAAAGACCCTTGCCATACCCACCCAAGAAGGTTGGCTTGATTACTTCAGAAGAATCAGCAGCTTATCGTGATTTTACGAAGGTGTTAGCAGAGAGGTGGCCAGGGGTAGAAATCGAGCTTTATAGCGTGCAAGTGCAGGGGGAGCCTGCCGTTAATCAGATAGTACAGGCAATCGAGTTCTTCAGTGCGACGAATAGTCCCCCAGAAGTGATTGTCCTAACGCGGGGTGGCGGCAGCATGGAAGACCTCGAGGCATTTAGTACTGAGCCAGTCACTCGAGCAGTGGCTGCGAGTAAGGTGCCTACCATTGTGGCGGTAGGCCATGAAGTCGACGTGAGCCTAGCTGAGTTGGCAGCCGATTTGCGCGCAAGCACACCGAGCAATGCTGCAGAGTTGTTGGTGCCGAGCCGGCAGGACGCCCTACAGCAACTAGCAACACTTACTGATAGGGCGGATAGTTATCTACTCACCACTTTAACTAAGCAAAAACAGCAAATTACCGACAGTATCGCTAGTCTTGTGCGAGCAATCTCGTTGCACCTCAAGCAACAGCGCCAAGATATGAAGAATTATCGCCAGTTACTGGAGTTACTGCACCCGCGCAGCGCCCTCGAGCGGGGTTATGCAATCGTATGGAACGAGGACGGCGCGGTCGTGCGCAGCAGTGACACTCTGTCGTCTGACGACAAGGTCACAATCGAGCTGGCTGATGCGCGGATAAAGGCCCTGATACAATCAACACATAAGAAGAAGGAGTAGTACATATGGCAAAAGAAACAATTGACTACAAGAAACTACAAGCAGAACTAGAAGTGATTGTTACCGAACTGCAATCGGGTGACCTAGCGATTGACGAGGCGATGAAACGCCACGAACAAGCCCAAGAGATTATCAAAAAGTTAGAAAAATTCTTAGATGAAGCCGAGCAAAAAATTACCAAGCGGGGTGACTTACGCTCAAGTGAAGGGAAGTAGGTAGTCCTAGTGGCAACGGCAATTGTGCTGGCAGCGGCACTAATATTTCTGTTTGGATTTGTGGTGCTCATCGGCGCCCCGTACGTACCGACCATGAAGGCGCAGTCAAGTGCCGCATTTGACTTACTAAAGTTACAACCAGGCGACTCATTGTTGGAGTTGGGTAGTGGTGATGGCCGAGTAGTCAAGGAAGCAGCCAAGCGGGGCATCTATGTTACGGGTATCGAGCTTAATCCAGTGCTGGTCATCTGGAGTAAACTTATTACTTGGCGCTATCGAAAGCTCGTGACGATTAAGTGGGGAAATATCTGGTCGACGAAGCACTGGCCACAAAAAACAGATGCAATGTATGTCTTCTTGCTTGATAGATTCATGCATAAATTGGATAAAAAAGTTGCACAAACATACACTGGCCAGCCGGTCAAACTCGTTAGCTACGCCTTTGAGATTCCTGAAAAGAAACCCAAGCAGGAGAAAGACGGGCTCTATTTATACCAGTATCGCTAGTGTAAATCTCTAAAGCTTATGCTATTATTACTTCGAAATGCCACCTAACAACCAACCAACAGCCCCACCTCCGAATCAGCAGTATCAGGCGCCGCCAGCACCTCAAGGCCCGCCGCCGCCTGATTATAAATCGGCATCGCAACAGGCGCATGACCATCACAAACTCTATTTATTGTTAGCAATCGTGTTCGGTGTACTGTTCTTGGGTGCAGCCGGGTTCGGCGTATGGGCTTTTATAGAGCGTAACGAATACAAGAACGAGACCGAAGGCATCGTAGCTAGCGAGGTTGAACAAGCAGTAGCTGAAAACACCGAACAGCTCGAGGCCGAGTTTACCGAGCGGGAGAAAGAGCCGCTTAGTTCTTACAGTGGTCCGGCCGCGTTCGGTTCCGTAACTGTCGAGTATCCGAAGACCTGGTCGGCGTTTGTCGATGAGTCAGGCAGTGGGAGCACCCCACTCGAAGGATACTTCCATCCACGGTTTGTCCCTGATCCATCAGGTGATACGTTAATCGCGTTGAGCGTAGAAGTAGTCAATCGCACATACGACAGGGCCCTGCAACCATTTGAACGCGCTGCTAATCAAGGCAGGGTAGAGATTTCGCCGATAGAAGCGGAAAATGTCGATGGCGTGCTTGGCACGAGAGTCGATGGTGAGATAGAGCGCGACGTCCAAGGCAGTGTCGTACTGTTTGAGTTGCGTGACAAGACGCTTATTTTGACGACCCAGTCGACCGAATTTCTTGGTGACTTTAACAACATCATCCTCGCTAATTTAGAATTTAACCCATAGCCCTCGATAGTAGGTTGTTTACTGCTAGCCGAAGCACTTAGCCATTAGTAGCATCTGGGTGTTCACTGCGGTATACTGAGAATGTATAACGGGGGTAAAAACACCAACAGGATTATGACGTTCGAGCAAAAAAATGTACCAATGACGGAGCCGGTCGCTCATGAACGATCGCTCGCGTTGCAGCTACAGCAAGCACTTCTGCAGATATCACAATACGCTCAAGGCAGCACCGTCGATGCTACCGCGATAGAAACCACGGCTCGACGGACGCTTGATTTGATTGATTGTTATCTCGCGGGCTCTTGCGCACCGAACCAGCTTAAACTGCAACTTGAGCCGGTTGCACTCGGATCAATCATGCAAGACGCTATGCACCAACTCTACCCAGCTGCTCGCCAGTATGGCTGTCAGTTGTGGCTTAAGTCTGCTGGTAAAACTGATTTGGTGTATACCGATAAGTCACTTGCCAAGCTTGCTTTTGTCGGACTTGGCCACAGTCTGATAGAAGAAGCCGCCAATCGAGATGCCTCACGTCGAGTCGTGTTTGCGATTAAGCCGCACCGCAATGGTCCTATGGCAGGGGTGTTTTCCCCAGGCATGGCTATCAGGTCGCGCTCCCTCCATCAGCTTAAGGCGTTGCGCGGGCAGGCTACCCGACAATCAGGTGATTTTAGCGGAACAGCCACTGGCGTAGTGCTTGCTGATAAGCTGCTCGACAGGATTGACCGTCAATTGTTTGCCACGAGCTTCCAGAGACTTAAAGGGTTTGCAGTGACGTTTGATAAAAGCAC
>SLOC01000004.1 GCA_007132685.1 Candidatus Saccharimonadota bacterium
CCGAAATCGGAACAATTCACAGCTCGTACTAACAATCTGTATGGTTGGCCGTGGAACATATATACGAACGCAGCGAGCCGCACTGTAAGAACTTGAGCTGTCGGTGACATTTCCTCCTGTAACCCCCGCTGTCGGATTTACTCTTGTACGATAACAAACTATTGTATTGTTAGCGTAGCTACTGCCACTCGGAAGACTTGTGTTAAAGGTTCTTGTTGCAGAATCTCCTGCATCAAGCCCGCTACGATTCTGCCAATCTTGAACATTGGTCCAGCTATTCGTACCTATTCGCCGCTGAATCCGATGTCGATAATCATCGCCTGCTCCGTCACCATCATTCCTAACGGTACTGTCTATAGAGATGGAGCTACCAGCTAGATACTGAGGATGAGGAGTGTTTGCGGTCGATGTTGAAGCGGGATCAGTAGAGACTGGTCGAGGGTTATACTCCCAGTTCTCAGGCGTATAAGTCGGTAATCCATCCCCCTCTCCAAATGGATTTCCGCAACGTCGACGCAACTCATAAACATCTTCTCCAGTGCTATTATCACGAAAAACTAATGTCGGCTCCGTTTGGGAGCTGGACATATTATAATGGCGAACATCTATAACAGTAGTAGAGTTATGTACACGCGCAGAATTAAACGTACTTGTACGACTTGTGGTAAATATAATTATGTCGGGGTTGCTCAAACGTTGTTCGAGCTCATCCCACTGTGCAGCTGTCACACTCCTGGGTGTCGGTGAGTTTATTCCAAGCAGTGTCTTAACAACAAAAGCAGCGCCTATTCTTTTTTGCCTCTGAAGACATGTCGCCCCTGACGCAAGGCTTCCATCGTTATATGTGGTCCGCAAATAGCTAAGCACGTCGGCCTTCCGCTCCGCTTGTGTGCCATCCGAGCGAACTGCACTATTGGGTATTGCAAAGTTATTGGTATTGCTCGGGCTGCCGTCTGCCTGCCATGCTGCTTCGCCATAACCCTGGCAAGCTGTACCTGAGTAATTATAAGATGGCAAAACCGTACCAGTTATTGAACCTGTTGTGTCACCGCTAAAATAGTTATGACCTGGATCGGCACCAAAACGATTGAATGCAAGCGCCTCATATGGGAGCAAGACCACAGTGCCAACCAGTATAAAAACTATCGATATCAGAAGCTTTAACGCGTAATTCATACTCTAGGCTGCTTCCTCGTTAAGACGATTGATTTGTTCTTCAATAAAATCTATCGACTCACGCTCGACTTCATCGTGCTGCCGCAATAATTCAAGTGCTCGTTTATAATACTCTATAGCCTCTTCTTGCCGTTGGTCAGATTCAAGAAGCACTGCCATTAATTGCAGGGCAATGCTTGTTTCATCAAGCTTCAGTGATTGCTCAGTAAACATTCGAGCAAGCTCAATATCTTCTGCTCTTTGGGCGATACGAGCCTTTTCTAGATAATATACTGCTTTTTCAGCATTTTCATCCTCCTGATCTATTAGCTTTCTGTAAACGGATAGAGAATTTTCGATGTCCCCCTCCGCTTCATATGCAAAAGCATCATCCATTTTATCGACTGTTGTTTTTTCCAGTTCTTCCGCACCATTAAAAATATTTGCCTGGGTAAATATAAAATAGGTAGCGATTGATACAAGTATCAATGCCCCTGCTACTATCATCAGCCTGATGAAAGATTTTTTTCTTCGTTGCTCCAAAGCTTCCTGATTAGCTGACTTATGCTCAGTAGTCGGAGTGTTTTCTGCTGGCCCTTTCGGTTTTTTCTCGCTCATGGCTATATCGTTTTTCGCTTATGCATAATTATGACATCCACTATACAATAGTGTCATGAGTTTATCTATAGGAATTGTGGGGTTGCCGAATGTCGGCAAGTCTACACTATTTAACGCGCTGACGAATAACAACATATTGGCGGCCAATTACCCGTTTGCGACGATAGAGCCGAATACCGGTAGTGTGCCGATTCCGGATGACCGTTTGCATAAACTAGCTGAAATCTACCAGAGCAAAAAGATAATCCCAGCTACAGTCACTTTTGTTGACATCGCCGGTCTGGTCGCTGGTGCGAGTAAGGGTGAGGGTTTAGGAAATCAGTTCCTCGCAAACATCCGTAGCTGCAACGCAATCGCGCACGTTGTGCGAGCATTTGATGATAGTAATGTGACACATGTGGATGAGCAGTCAGCTTCGCCAGAAAGAGACATCGATACGATTAATACGGAGCTTGTGCTAGCCGACATAGAGACGGTCGAAAAAAGAAAGCCAAAGCTTGAAAAAGAAGTAACCGCCAACAAAAACCTACAACCATTTCTCGAAACCATTACAAAAATTCACAAGCTCCTAGACGAAAACACCCCCCTGCATGCAGCTACCGATAGTTTTAATCCAGAGGAGATAGAATGGATAACCAAGGAGTTGCAGCTCATCACTATCAAACCGGTAATTTATGTGTTCAATGTCGGTGAGCAGACATTAACAAACAGGCAGAAAATGGATGAGCTACAGAAATTAGTCGCACCGAGTCAAGCGATTTTTGTGTGTGCCAAATTAGAACACGAACTACAGAGCCTAGACGAAGCCGATCGAATAGAACTACTACAAAGTTACGGGGTTAAGGAGAGCGGCTTGGTGCAGCTCATTCATGCCGCCTATGACACGCTTAAGCTGCAGAGTTATCTGACAGCCGGCGAGAAAGAGACGCGAGCTTGGACTATTAGGCAAGGAGCGACAGCACCAGAGGCAGCTGGCGTAATCCATACTGATTTTCAACGCGGGTTTATTGCTGCACAGGTCGTCGACTACAATGATTTGATAGTTGCGGGAAGCGAATCAGCAGCAAAAAACGCCGGCAAGGTTCGGACCGAAGGCAAAGACTACGTTATGCAACCAAACGACGTCGTAGAGTTTCGCTTTAACACCTAGGCATTTACTTTTGCTGAGTGCCTGATCGGCTCAACCCGCCAGTTCACACTTATGCGCTCCATGATTTTATACATTTTTTCGTGATCGGGAATGAAGTTATCATCATAATAATGGTCTGTGGAGATATAGTTTGGTTTTACATCAAGACAATAAAGATCGTCAGCCACCAGGTGCATGCGGTCCACTGCTTTTACACTGGCAACCGGAGTGGCAACAACTAGTTTCTTTATCGCGACAGTCTTGAGAAAATCATAGGCTACATCTAACGAAAATCCATTAATCAGCCCATCAGACACAAGAATAACGACATGCCGACGCAGATATTCCTTTTTAATCTCCCCTTCATTAGTCATAAGCATGTTCAGGTGATGAAAGCTTTGTAGGCGCTGCTCCTCGACGAAATTATGATAATCCATCATAAGCTCCTCAAGTTGGCCGACACTAAACATCTTGTTTTTCGTGAAAGTCCCTGCAGACGTAATCGCTGCAATCGGTTCACGCTCACCAGGTAAATAAATATCCTCTGTAAGTAAAATCGAAAGGCTCGCATGCAGTCGCATAGCAACTTGGGCTGCAACAATTATTGAGCCCTCGCTTAACGCCACTACCGCTACTGGATCTTTTTGGTACTTTAATAGCTTCTCGGCCAATTTCTTGCCGGCAGTCGCTCGATTTTTGAAATACATACTACAGAAATTGTAGCATGCTTACGCTTACATTTTACTTGGTTCTGCTGGTGGAGACGTGGTAAACTTTGGCACTCTTCGCCGAGCCTGCAGCTGCTGTTGGCGATATGGGTTAGTTGGGTACGACATATAAGACGCTGGCTGTTGGTGTACGCCATTGACACTCGCTGTTGGCGACGTCGAATCCTGTAAATATTCGTTATAGAATTGTGGCTGGCGGTTAACTGGGTGTGGGTATTGCTCCTCATGTCCAGCATGGCGGAACCGAGATACTTCTTCTTGGATAAAGCTGGTAAGATTACGTAATCTATTTATACGAAAACTTCGAAAACGCAACGTCCTCCCCGGGGTTTGCAGCTTGAGTGTAGCGGTAAGAATCTCTTCGGTGTAATCTACCTCTGACACCATCTCATAGCGCATATCCTCGAAGCACAAAATAAGCGGCTTCTTATCAAGAAGGAGTAATCGCTGATCTGTCGCACAAAACAACGCAAACCCCCGCTCATAACGGCCGTTTAGCGCATGCATGATTTGCTCTCCCGGAAAAAGTATCTTCGGTAGCTCGTTGGCTTCTGACCGACCCCAAAAACGTACATCTGCACCAATTCTTTTGAGTTGCTGTTTAACAGTATTTTTGTCAGTCATACTACACCTCCTACGTGTTGTAGTACCTATCTTAATCTAGGTAGCGGCACAATTGCAGTGAAGCTAGGCACAAGGTTTTTGAGATTTTTATCACAGCCCAGATAGCGTAAATTGTATTTTTTTGTCATACTGTAGTTATGCTGGCCTCACCAGAGCAGCAACAAGCGCTTCTCGACTTATTCAAACAAGGTAGTCGTCTCGAATATCGCAAAGGCGAGCTCATCATTCGAGAAGGAGATACTCCAGGTGGCGTGTTTTACATTGAGTCAGGGCTCGTAAAAGCCTATGACATTACGCGGTACGGTGAGGAAAATCTCTTAATCATACGAAAACCAGAGGAAATATTCCCGATTATTTGGGCAATCACTGAGAGTAAGTGGCACGTTATGTACGAGTCGCTCAGCCCAACCGTCGTATATAGGCTTTCTCGTAAAAAATACGTAGAAGCTATAATGACTCGCAATGAATTATTAGCACCCTTACTGGATATTACCCTGCAAATGTACCGCATACAGTCGCAGCGCATTTTAAACCTAGAGTACCGGACCGCACGCGAACGACTCGTGTCCTTCCTCTTTATAATGAGTGAGCGCTTCGGTAAACAAACCAAGAACGGCACCGTCATTGAGGCGCCACTTAGGCAACAAGATATCGCCAGCTCAATCAATACTTCTCGCGAGACTGCAAGCCGTGAACTATCAGCATTGGAAAAAAAGAACATCCTATCTGTTGAGAAGATGCTCATTACAATCGTTGACGAAACGAAGCTGCGTCGGATTATCGAGTAAGTTCCAACAAATAAAACCGTTCGACGTTGCCTTTTTCGCCTGCAATTGTCGAATCTTGCTTAGCCAAAATAGTAAACGAGCCTTGGATATGTTTTTCAAAGTCTTTGAGGATATCCCGACGGTAACGACTGTTTTTTACTATGCCACGATTGAGCCAGCGCGGACTCTCAGCTTCAAACTGTGGTTTAACCATCGCTACGACATTAGTCTTAGGGCTAAGTTCAGCTTGAAGATGCGGCAACACCTTGCGAATAGAGATAAAAGACACGTCTATGAGGACTAGGTTGACGGATTTCGGTATCGAAAAATCTCGTATATCGGTTTTTTCATGTAGCTCGATGCGTGGGTGATTGCGAAGGCTAGGGTGCAGCTGCATAGTGCCGACGTCTACTGCATACACTTTCTTGGCACCATGTTGCAATGCATAATCAGTAAACCCGCCTGTACTACTACCGACATCCAGCACTGTCTTATCGGAAAAGTCTAGTTCAAGCGCTTTGGCGACCGACGCAAGCTTGAGCGCAGCACGAGAAACGTATTTATTTTGTTCGGTGATGACTTTATCGCTAGAGCTCACCACCTGCCCTGGCTTAGTGGCTACCGTGCCGTTGACTCGAACTCTTCCCATCTTAACCAAAGAAGCGGCTTGACTGCGTGAAGGCGCTAAGCCCTTATCTAGTAAATAGTTATCGAGTCGGGCTTTCATATCGCATAAAACAATTTATTTTAGTCGCTCTCGATAAGTGCCCGCTTCTGTGTCGACACTTACCATGTCACCTATCTTGATAAACGACGGCACTTTTACGCTGATTCCAGTCTCTAGCTCTGCGTCTTTTTGCACAGAGCTGGTGGTGTCGCCTTTTACGACATCCTCGGTATATGTGACTTTAAGAGGCACGTTTTTTGGCAGCTCGATTGAGATAAGTCGCTCTCCCCAGAACTGAGCCTGGACAACGTCGCCTTCTTTTAAATATCCCGTCTTGTCGTCAATCATCTCTGAGTTCACTTCGAACTGTTCATACGTTGAGTCGTCCATAAAATAGTGCTTGGATTCATCAGCGTAGAGGAATTGTACGTTTTTATTAACTATATCTGCTTCGGCGACCGTATCATTGCCCTTATATGTCTTATCAAGCACTTTGCTATCAACGAGGGACTTAATCTTCACATTCACGATAGACCCGCCACGACCCATAACTTTCTGAGCGTAGTCGAGCACCTTATATGGTTCGTCTCCAATCGCAATAATGCGACCTTTTTTCAGATCCGTTACGCCGAGCGACATAGTAAGAAAATCCTCTTTTAAATCTATTGATTACGGACAACAAATGGCAGCAACGCTAGATGTCTTGCTCGCTTGATTGCTGCGGAAAGCCGTCGTTGCTGATACTCTTTGAGTCCCGTCTTTTTTCTAGATTCGATTTGCCCGAACTGGTTAACGTAGCGCTGCAGCGTTTTAACGTCTTTGTAGTCAAAGTATGGTACGTCTGTCTGTTGTTTAAAAATTTTTGCCATGTATATTCTCCTTATTCATTCGTTTAAAATGGTATGTCGTCCAGATTGATAGGTTCGTCATCAGCATCTTCAATCTTGACATCATCTTTTTTCTTCGGGGCTGCCTTCTTAGATGAGGTAGAACCACTCTTCTCTTCTTGGGATAGATCATCGTGTGATTCGCCACGACTACCGCCACCGTCAAGGAATGTCACGTCGCTTGCCATCACCTCAACTTTTGTGCGTTTTTGGCCATCTTGCTCCCAGTTACGACTTTGTAGTCTGCCCTGAACGAGACAACGACGCCCTTTGCTCATGTATTGAGAAACTCTTTCAGCAAGCGGACCCCAGCACACAATATCCACAAAATCTGTCACTTCTTGCCATTCATTGTTTGCGTCTCTGTACGCGCTATTAAGCGCAAGACTGAAGTTGGTTACACTTTTCCCGTTTGGAGTTTGACGCAGCTCTGGATCTCGTGTGAGATTACCCATCAAAATTACGTTATTTACACTTCGTGCCATCGTTATATATCCTCTCGTTACTCTATAAACATTGTACGCTACTTGTCATCCTTGTCATCTTCTTGCTTAGCATGAGCGGCGTGTTTCTTTGCTTTTTCTTCTTTTTCGGCTTTGGCCTCCTCAGCTTTAGCCTTTTCTTTCGGGTCAATCTTGACCAATAAAAAGCGAATCACTTCATCAGTGATGTTTAGGGTTTGTTCAACTTTTTGAGCCCGTTCAGCCGGGAGATCAAGGGTGTAGAACACATAGACAGCATGTTCGAGCTTGCCGATTGGATACGCAAGCTTACGCTTTCCCCAATTATCAGTTGCTTTTACTTTGCCTTTGCTGTTTTTAACGATAGTGGTTACCCGTTCCTCGGCCTTGGTTAAATCTACCTCAAGGTCAGGGTGATACAGCACCGCCAATTCATACTCTCGCATAAGTAGTTCTCCTTTGGTTATAGCCTGCACTCCTAATTCGATGCAAGCTGAGTTTGTAATGAATCTACTATACCCCTGTTAATGCCTCTTGTCAATATCTTAGGCGGCCTGTAGAGACTTTGGTATTGCTTGGTGATATGTAGGTAAATCGCTTGGGGCTAAAAAAGTCCGAACCACCTTTCTTATTCTAGTGTAGCGTGCAGTTGAGGGCACGAGACCGTGCTCTGTTGCAGCAACATGAGACGGCTTTACGTCTTCTATTGCGGCTCCAAGCGCTGTTTGAAGTATCAAATTTCCTAGCTCTTTTTTTCTTTGCTCTAGAGATGATGCATCCAAAAATTCATCAATAACTCTGTCTGATACTATATCCCTAATATTTTGCTGTAGTGCATACTGCATAAAAAACTCGCCGATTCTTCTTCTCACATAAAACTCTTTGTTTCCGAACTTTCTCGCTCTTTCAATATAAACCGAGTCTGGACGAGCTAGATCTTCATGTTCATCTTTTGAAAGCGATACAATCTGGTACTCTCCTTTGGAGCTTACATCAATTGCTTCCTTGGGTACGATTCCCGCACAAGACAACACGCAAAGTCGAAATTTTTCTTTGTCATCTTCAGGCAATACAGAGCCACCAAATAGAACGTGGTACCTATTATGAAGTTTTCTGGGAACATATTGGCCTCTGGAGTAGCGAAGGGCCTTGCCTGCCGTACCTAGAAGCAATGGATCTAGTCTTGGGTGAAAATGATGATGATAATCCCAGTCTTTAGGCTGGACGTCCCTAGCAGGCTCAGTGACACGGATTGGTAGTGGTAGTTTAGTTATTTCACAGGTTGGTGTTTCTAGCTTTTCTTTCATGGACACCAGTCAAATGTATCGCCTAAACGTAAGAAACAGAGAGGGACAATCAATAGCTGCCTAGTCTTCTTCTGGCATATCATCGTAGACATCTTCCTGGTCTGGTAATGCGCTTTGAGGATTAAATACTTCTTCACTTGAAGCAACGAGGACTTCTCGGGGACGAGAGCCGTCAGCAGGACCAACAATCCCCTGCTCCTCCATGGTTTCGATTAAACGGGCAGCCCTACCGTAACCTATGCGCAAACGACGCTGCAGCATACTAGTACTTGCCTTGCCTGCATTTACTACGATAGTAACCGCGTCTTTATACATGTCATCATTGGCTTCATTGGCGCCATAATCAGCAACGACTCCACCGCGACCATTAAGTTGCACCGCTTGACTGATAACCTCATCATCGTACTCAGCTTGCCGTTGTTCGCGCAGGAATTCAGTGACTTTCGTGACCTCAGGTTTTGTAATCAAAGCGGCTTGAGCACGCTTTGGTTTTGGCATTTCAGAGGTGTTAAACAACATATCACCAGTACCAAGTAATTTCTCAGCACCAGCTTGATCAAGGATTGTTTTTGAGTCGACGTGGCTATTGACCGCAAAAGCAATACGAGCAGGTATGTTCGCCTTGATAAGTCCGGTAATTACATTCACGCTTGGACGCTGCGTTGCAAGCACAAGATGAATGCCGGCTGCTCGTGATTTTTGAGCAAGTCGCACAACCAACGCTTCAACATCACGAGCCGCCATCATCATAAGATCTGATAGTTCATCGATGACAATCACAATGTAGGGCATGCTGGATTCTTTCATTGCATCGTTATATTCATCAATGTTGCCAGTATTGGCGTCTGACATCGTCTTAAGTCGCCGCTCCATTTCGGCTACCGCCCACTTAAGCGCTGATATACACTTCTCCGGCTCGGTAATAACCGGTGTAAGCAAGTGGGGTATATCATTATAGGTGCGGAGTTCGACGTGCTTTGGATCGACTAAAATCAGCTTCATGTCAGCAGGGCTGTTGCGGTATATCAAGCTTGTTAATAATGAGTTAATCATTACTGATTTACCTGAACCAGTCTGTCCAGCAATAAGAAGGTGAGGCATCTTAGCAAGATTCGTCACAATCGCTTGACCTGATATATCTTTGCCGATAGCGAAGGTTAACTTATCTGTTGATTTCTTCCAGTCGCCCGACTGCAGAATGCTACTTAAACGCACTGTCGCTGCTTTTTCATTCGGCACCTCAATTCCCACAAGCTTTTTGCCTGGTATAGGAGCCTCCATGCGAATGGAGGTAGCCGCAAGATCTAGCGCTAAATTATCTTCGAGCTGGGTTATCTTGGTGAGCTTTACGCCAGTTGGCGGCTTAAGCGTATATTGGGTCACGCGAGGGCCGATATTCGCTCCATCCATCTCGACTTCAATATTGAAATTAGCCAGCGAGCTTTGTATATTATCGGCTTTTTCATTGACGTCACCAGCGTCAGCTTTATCCTGCTTCTGATTGAGTAAGTCGAGTCCGGGAAATTTCCAATCAGGGTCAGAGGCAATCGTCAGCGCCTCGTGATCTTCGGATTCAGTAAGTTTTTTGGCAGTATTTTTGAGTGAGGTTCGTTGTTTTGAAGGATCATCTTTTTTACTGCCGCCGTATTCGACTGGTACACCTTCATTTAATTTAAATCCGCTTTGCTCTGCCTTCTGCTTCAGGTCGCCAAGATCGGTGTCTTTTTTCGTCTTGAGTTTGCTCAGCTTATCGGAAATAAACTGGACAACGCGCGCAGGAGAAACTCTAAACGCCAAAAGTAGCGCAATGAAGCTTACCACAAACAACAAAACACTTGCTGAGAATCGGTTAAAAGCTTGCAGAGCAGCACTTGCTAGTACGCCACCAGGGTAACCACCA
>SLOC01000045.1 GCA_007132685.1 Candidatus Saccharimonadota bacterium
GGCGTGATCATAAAAGCCACGGTCTTCCGCTGCAATCAGCGCTTCTTGGGTATGCTCTGGGATTTCGTCAAGCGTCGCGTTTCGCTCGTCAGCAGAGCGACCGAAACTAAACAGAGCCTCCCCGTGCCTATCCTCGAGTACTATGCCTGTATTATTGCGATTCATCAGTCGCTCAGGGTCGTTGATATCTCTGACGAAATACAGGTATGTCGCGGTAGGAATCACGATGAGGATAATTGCACTAACGCCACCTATGAGTGCTAGTTGCTGCTTCCGGCTTAAACCTCGAAACCACCGCCATCTGTCTTTGGCGTAGTCTACCGGCATCACTATAATCCGTTTTACGTAATCAATTTTTCTCACAATTATTTCACCTATGTTAAACCGATTAATTATACCGCATTTTTAGTATGTTGCACAGTGAAAAACGTTTGCACATCTCGATGGTATAACAGGGTAATTTTTGCTACACTAGCATAAGCAGTTAAATGAGAATATCCGATAGTATGGCAAAAAAACAATCAACCACCTTGCGCTATAACGAATGGCTACAACAAAGCGCTATTCGCATCGGTCGAGTTCTGTTTGTATTGACTCTGGTGTATGTCGTTATGATTATCCTATATGATGCGTTCGCTCTTGTGACGCCAGACATGTTGTTGGTGCGATGGGTGAGCGCTGCAGGTCTTGCTGTCGGTAGTGCCCTGCTTTGGTACAGTGCTCGAAAAAAGCAAGCCGCAGCAAGCTATTACGCACGGCTGCTCTACGGTTACGTATTGCTGTTAGTCCTATTTGCGAGCGTGAATGTATATCTTGGCCGAGGTATGGCCTCTAAGTCTGTCCTGCTATTTGTGATACCAATAATCGTATCTGGCTTGCTGCTACGACGTGCAGCTATCTACATGACTACAGTCATTGCTACGGCAGCGTATGTCTTGACCTCTATGACATATGCCATAAATAATCCTAGCGAAGGCTATAAAATAGAACTTTATGGCGAAGTCGGTTTTTATAGTGGTGTACTGTTTATTGTCGCTGCTTTGGTGTGGGATGTTGTGCGTTCCAAAAACGCGGATGACAGCTAATTGATTAAGGTACCCAAATGAAGCACGGAATCTCCGATTACTTCCCTGCATATTTGCTCGGGGGCGTTGCTACGGCAGTAATATTAGTACTGAGTGTTAGCTATGCTGTTTGGTACAACCAGGCTGGCGAGCAGACTACCAAAGATGCTTCATCGGTAATGACAACGACTGAAGTCGATAATGAGCGGGCATATCAGCGACTTATTCGTGCTGATAAACAAGCGCTGCAAGCGCTGCTCGATGCACGAGCCATGCCTAACATTATGCTTTTTGACACTTTGCCAGTAATCACTGGGGAGACAGCAACGGATAAAGCTATCAAAGAGTCAGCTCAGCTAGTTGGCTTACAGCCTACAGGGGCGCCCCTACTCGATCTAATGACATTTGAGCATTCAGAAAGCAACAGCGAGCCAGTGCCCGCTCAGCCATACTTGTTTGCTGATCTGGCCGCACTATTAGAAGCGGCCCACGAATCGAATGTACCGTTACGGGTTGTGAGAGGATATGTATCGCTTGGTGAGTCGCAGGCGACTTTTGTCGGTGCACTTGATGATACAGGAGTTACGGCCGAAGAGTTAGCTTCGAGCCAATCTAAGGAGTTAGTGCGGTCTGTACTAATGAGCCATTCTCCGCCAGGCTATGCATGGGAGCATACCGGGTTTGCGATAGATTTTGCCTGCTCTGATTTGCGAGGAGAGCGTTTTATCGAGTCAGCATGTTATAGTTGGTTGCGCCGCTCAGCATTTACGAATGCGCTCTTATACGGGTTCGTGCCTATCCTGCCAGACTACGATGAGCGTGAACAATTAATGAATCTGCGGCCGTGGCAGTATGTTTGGGTGGGACGAGATGCCACCTACGTAAATTAAACATTTGCAAATCAACTACATCATTTCGTAATATACATATAGAGTATGGCGAAAAAAGCAAAAAAACAGCTCCATGAGCACATTGAGCTTTTGCACATGAATGGACTGCGCGGACGCGTGCTCAATGCCCCTGCAAAGCGAAAAAGCCATAACAAACAACTACTTCTGCTTTATGGACATCATGCGAGTATTGAACGGATGTTAGGTTTTGCCGAAGAGCTTAACAAATACGGGGCGGTAACGTTACCTGATTTGCCTGGCTTTGGTGGGATGCAGAGTTTTTATCAGCTTGGTGAACGCCCCAACATTGATGCACTTGCCGACTACCTCGCAGCATTCGTAAAAATGCGTTACAAGCATCGCCGTTTTACTGTAGTCGCGATGTCGTTTGGTTTCGTGGTAGCGAGCCGGATGCTGCAAAAATACCCGGAATTAGCGGCTAAAGTTGATGACATTGTCAGTATCGCGGGGTTTGTACATCATGAAGATTTCAAGATGAAGCGGCGTACTAAATGGCTTTTGCAGGCCGGTGCTGCTATCAACACGTTCCGTTTGCCGGCATTTTTTACCCGTTATATCTTACTTAGCAGACCAGTAATATACCTAAGCTATCTATGGGTAGCTGACAATAATGTCAAGATGAAGGATGCGAATTTTTCAGAACGAATGAGGCGCATACGATTCGAGGTAGAATTATGGCAATCCAATGACGTCCGTACTTATGCATACACTGGTCAGGAGATGTTGCGAGTGAATTTATGCCAAACATCCAAGCAAATCAGCCAAAAAGTAACCCATGTCAAAGTAAAGGATGATCGGTACTTTGATAACCGTATCGTCGAGCAACACCTAAACATTGTCTACCGTGAAGTTGACGTCGTAGAAACAAAACTACGTGGGCATGCGCCGACAGTCATTAGCTCCGCAAAAGAAGCTTCGCCTTACATACCACGGAAAATTCGTTCTTTGCTACGTGCCTAACCCAACTTCCTGCAGGGTCAGTGGTGTATACTGCAATGTATGAGAATCGGACTGGTTTGTCCCTATAGCGTAGTTGCTGGTGGAGGTGTACAGGAGTGTGTATTTGCGCTTGCCGACGAGTTGATAGCTCGTGGTCACTATGTGCGCGTACTATCGCCACGGCCACGTGGCTTCAAAGGTGAAGCACCTAAACACGTGGTTTTTATAGGTTTAGCTGCAAAAGTTTCCTCGTTTCATACGACTTCACAGATATCAGCGAGCGCTGAAGGTGAAACAATCGATTCAGTTCTTAAGGAGCACAAGTTTGATGTCTTGCATTTTCATGAACCCTGGGTTCCCTTCGTAAGTCGACAGATCCTAACAAGATCTACGTCGTGCAATGTCGCAACCTTTCATGCCAAGCTTCCAGAAAACCGCATGAATAAAACAATTGAAAAAGTAATCACCCCGTATACAAGCTCCATTCTAAAATATCTAGACAGTCTGACAGCGGTCTCAGATGCTGCCGCAGACTACGTCAAAACAATCTGTGATCGGGAAATCAAAATTATTCCTAACGGGATAGATCTCGAAAAATATAAGCCTGATGGCACGAATACGACCTCTAAGACGAAAAAAATCGTCTTTATTGGGCGGCTAGAGCGACGGAAGGGAGTGAAACATCTAATAAATGCTTTTGCAGTACTTGGTCAAACGATGCCCAAAGTTCAGTTGCATATCGGCGGTACCGGACCTGAGGAATCAAGCCTAAAAAAACATATCGAGGAATTAGGCGTTAAAAATGTAAAGTTTCACGGGTATATATCGGGCCAAGCTAAAATCAACCTCATGTCTTCTGCGGATGTGTTTTGCTCGCCGGCATTATATGGCGAAAGCTTTGGGATTGTTTTGCTCGAGGCGATGTCGTTGGGTGTGCCGATTGTAGCTGGAGACAATCCGGGATATCAATCGGTCATGAAGGATCGTGGAAATATATCGATTGTCAATCCAAAAAATACTGACCTTTTTGCAAAGAGGCTGGAACTGCTTATGACAGATACCCAACTTCGGACCCTTTGGCAAGAGTGGGCTCGAGAATACGTTAAACAGTTTTCTTATGTAGACATTGTCGACTCGTACGAATTGATGTATGAACAAACGTGTAAAAACAAGGGTAAGATGCGTCGGTGAAAGTTGGGTTTTTAATCGACGACAGCCTCGACTTCCCTGATGGGGTTCAGGTCTACGTACTCAATGTTGGCTCGTGGCTGTCATCGCAAGGGCATGAAGTTCATTATTTGACGAGCACGACAAAACGCGACGACATCCCCAACGTTCACTCACTCACAAAAAACATACAGATACCGTTTAACAAAAACGTGCTGCGAGTCCCTCTGCCGGTGAAAAAATCCAAAATTCGTAAACTATTTGCGAATGAACAATTTGACGTTATTCATGTTCAGATGCCGTATAGCCCGTTTTTTGCTGGACGAGTTATCACTCAATTACCGAGCTCAACTGCAGTCGTGGGAACGTTCCATGTAGCACCATATTCAAAGCTGGAGACCTATAGCTCTATGCTATTAAGGCCACTCTATTGGCGCTCGATAAAGCGATTTGACCAGATAGCGAGTGTTTCTGAATCAGCACAAGCTTTCGCTAAACAAGCGTTTGGCATTAATTCGATTGTTATACCGAATGCCGTACCGATTAAACAATTCAAGCAGGAACCAGTCGCCAAGAAACCAAGTAAAGTAATCGATATCCGCTTTTTGGGTCGCCTAGTACAGCGAAAAGGCTGTCATTACCTATTACGAGCCATGTGGCAATTAAAAAGTAAGTATCCGGAAACGGTAATTCATTTAACCATTGCCGGTCAGGGGCCGGAAGAACATAAATTAAAGAGACTTGCACAAAAATTAAAAATTGAAGACAGGGTAACATTCTATGGAGCTATCGATCGGAAAGACATACCGAGATATCTTGCCGATGCGGACATACTTACATTCCCTAGTACTGGTGGTGAAAGTTTCGGGATTATTCTTGTAGAAGCAATGGCTGCGGGAGAATCACTTGTGCTCGCTGGAGATAATCCAGGCTACCGAAAAGTTGTTGATGATGCCAGGGTGCTTTTTAATCCACGAGATACAAATGAGTTTGTCGAGCTAATCATAAAGTTTGCTTGTGACGAAAACTTACGCAGGAGTGTAGTTAAACAGCAACAAAGACGAGCGGAAGAGTTTGACGTGAGGGTTGTAGGCCAGAAAATCGAAGCCTGGTATAAAGAGATTCTAGCGGTTTCGCCTTGACCAAACTTGTCCGTGTGGGGTGTCACGGACTACTATACCGTCTTGTAGTAGCTCGTCGCGCATCGCATCTGAAGTCCGCCAGTCTTTACTACTCCTCGCTGATTCTCTTTGAGCCATTATTTCTTTTTGTTTATTGGTGATATCTGTACGAGTACTTAGATCAAGACCAAGAAGCGAATCTACGGTCGACAGTATCTCAGACAGTACTCCTTGCTCGGATGGTGCAATAAGCTTCGTTGCAACTTCCTCGGCAAACTTATCTAGTAGTGACAGCGCTTTAGGTGTATCTAGATTGTCACTAAGAGCTGCAATAAGGTCATCGATGATGGATGACTTGCCCAGCCATTCATCAACGGAGAATGATTGATGTTGAAGGTCAGCGCAAGCGTAGTAGTTGTCTAGCCTATTCGCGGCTGCGGCTAATATGTCCCAAGTAAAATTCCCTTCGGTTTGGTAATGACTAGACAATACAAGCGTCTTGAAATCATATGGAGTATAACCTCGATCTATAATGTCGCTGAGGGTAACAATGTTACCAACTGACTTTGCCATTTTGCCATCGTCAATCTTTAAATGGTTATTGTGCATCCATATTCGAGCGAGTGGTTGATTCGTGAGCGCTTCAGTTTGAGCTATCTCATTTGTATGATGCACGGGTATGTGGTCAATTCCTCCTGTATGAATATCAATCGTGTCCCCTAGGAGTTCGCGAGCCATAACCGAGCATTCTAGATGCCATCCGGGAAATCCTTTACCCCACGGACTCTCCCACTCCATATCTCGTTTACTGTCCCTTGGACTGAACTTCCATAGAGCAAAATCAGTCTTATTACGTTTTCCTTGATGATTGACACGTTTGCCGGCCTCTAGCCCTTCGATATCCAATTTGGCTAATTTACCGTAGTCAGGAAATTTTGCGGTATCAAAATATATCCCGTCATTCGGTATTTCATAAGTGTATTCATTATTCTCGAGCTGTTTTACAAAATCGATTTGCTCTTTAATGTAATCGGTTGCTCGTGGCATATGATTCGGGCGCAGTAGACCAAGTAGCTCATATGCTTCCTTCTCAGCGATAGCGATGTATTTTTCAGCGACATCCCAGGCGGTCAGATTTTCTTTTCTGGCGCCCTTTTCCATTTTGTCTTCGCCGTCATCATCATCGCTAACGAGGTGGCCGACATCAGTAATGTTTTGCGCGCGATTAACGTCGTAGCCTAAGTCAATGAGGCTTCGGACTAAAACATCCCAGTATATGTATGAAACCCAGTTGCCAATGTGAGGATGCGAGTAAACTGTTAGACCGCACGTGTATATATGTAGCTGAGAACCTTCCTCAGCCCTTAGCTGCTCTTTTTGTCTGGTTAACGTGTTGTATAGCTGCATCAGTCCACTCTTTCGCTCTGCAGGCTGCTCAATAGCTCTTGAGATATCTCGAGAATTTTTGCACGTATAGTATCGAATGTACGATTGTCAGTAGTCTTGAACCCGGCAGCATACGGGTGGCCGCCTCCACCCAGTGAAGCAGCAAGTTTGCTAGCAACAGGATAGCCGTTGTTTGAGCGGATAGAGCCGGTTATTCTGCCGTCATCGTAAGTTTTGAGTACGACAGTAACCGCCACACCTTCAACCTGAAGCATGTCAGCCTGTATCAGTGGGGCTGGATTGTATAACGGACTATAATTATTAATTTCTTGTTGAGTGATACGAACTATTGCGAGACGTCCTTCGAGCTCGAAACTCGTGCGGTCTATGAGTTGTCCTTTAAACCGGAAAATATTCTCTGGCATTTTATTATACAGTCGTCGTTTCTCTTCAAGTTTTGGTCGATGCACGCCAAGCTCTACAAGTTCAGCCATGACCCGGTAAGTTTGCGCTGAAGCGAGGTCATTACTTAAGCCTTGCGTATCGCCGAGGATGGAGGTCATTAAATTTTCGCCTGCATCAGGTGATAATGGCCAATCGAGCTGGCGGCTGAGATTAAATATTAGTTCTCCAGTCGACGAAACCGACGTATCGTTAATCGTGACTGTTGCGAACTCAATTTCCTGTTCTACGCTGGCATGATGATCGAGCACAATGTTCGGTTTTTTAGTAAGTTTTTGCAAATCGCCCTTCTCTTTTACTTTTTCAAGCAGAGTGGGTGTGGAAGTGTCAACGATGATACTTAGATCGAATTGGTTCGGTAGCTCGGCTTCAATCCTATCCCACCCGGACATATAACGAAGGTAACTCGGAATATCAACCGCACAATATAAGTGCGGATTCTTACCGAGGGAGTCAAGTATGAGCTCTAGCGCTAAGGCTGAACCGATACTGTCACCATCAGGGTTATCGGCTTGGACAATAACAATGGTTTCCGCTGATTTGATAAGCTCGCCAATTTTAGCGACTGAGGTATCGTTCATAAGGGTGTCCTGCCTTCGAGCGCGCGGCTTAAGGTTATCTGATCGGTATAGTCGATATCGGTGCCAACAGGCAGCCCTCTGGCTAATCGGGTTACCTCAACTGAATCACCGTCAATGTGTTTTTGAATGTATAGTGCAGTTGACTCGCCTTCAACGCTTGCATTGGTTGCTAATATGATTTCCTTGACCTTGTCCTTTTTAATTCGATTGAGTAGTTCTGGTATATGGAGTTCTTCTGGCCCAAGCCCGTCAATCGGCGACAATAAGCCACCTAGGACATGATAGGTTCCTTTGTATGCGCCGGTTTTCTCTAGGGCGATAATGTCAAAGCTATCCGCCACTACGGCAATTGTTGTTTTGTCGCGGCTGTCATCTATGTAGAGCGGGCTGACTTTTTGGCCTTTCTCTATCAGTGCATAGGTAACTTCGCAGTAATCAATACCTTCTTTGAGCTTTTCTATCGCACTAGCGAGTTTTTGCACCGGCACATCATCAGCTTGCAGCAAATAGTAGGCGAAGCGCTCAGCGCTTTTTTGACCGACTCCTGGCAATACGCCAAGTGCTTCAATCGCATCCTCTAGTGATGAAGGTAGGTGTTGCATGACTAGAAGAACTAAAGGCCTAAGTTTCCAAGTCCACCCATCATAGGTTTCATTTTTTCTGATGCGACCCGTTGACTCTCAGCAATAGCATCACGTACTGCCTCCTCGAGCCAACGTTCTAGTTGGGTCAGGTCATCAAAGTCAATCTCCTCAGGATTAAGGTGGATGTTTTTTATTTTTTGCTCTCCAGTAATTTCTACTGTCACTGCACCGTCACCCTTTTCTACGCTAATAACCATTTTCTTCAGCTCTTTTTGAACTTTTTTAACTTGCATTAACATCTTGGCTTGATCGAACCGACTCATAGTAACTTCCTCTCTATTATTATCTTTAATATTGTAGCAAACCTTATGTGTAATTGAGCTTATTGCTCGATTGTAAATTCGCTATAAACGGCCGGAGTGCGTGGCCATGCGATGAAATAGCGATGCGTATTGTAAAACACTGACATGCTAATCGCTGCGACAATTATGACGATCGCCATGCCACGAGCAAATGGATTACGCGGGAATACGGTGAACCATTGCTGAAGAAGCAAAGCAAGACCTGTTGCCGCGATAATGTATATAAATGGCACTAGGCTGAATACACTTACCGGACCGCCAAGTGCTGCAAGTAAAATCAGTACAAACATCGCCACGAACAGAAATTTCGTACGATCGAGCTTTCGTTGATAAAAATAGCTGTAGCAGCCTAACGCAAACAGAACTGTTACGAAGATATCAATGATACCAGCAGTTCCGACCCACATCGAGGGATCTTCAGGCCCCCAGGCAAATAGCTGTACCGGCACGAGCGCGAGTTGTGTGAAAAAATCATTAAGTGCTGGCAAGCTTTCGGCAGGAGCGCCA
Source organism: Candidatus Saccharimonadota bacterium (assembly GCA_007132685.1). Taxonomy (GTDB): domain Bacteria; phylum Patescibacteriota; class Saccharimonadia; order Saccharimonadales; family SLHW01; genus SLHW01. The sequence goes on from SLOC01000045.1 coordinate 9,085, forward strand.
AGCCACAAGCGAAGTTGCAGTGGGTTTGTAATAAATGAAAACGTCAGTAAGCCCACGAATATCAGTGCAATTGATCCTCCGATGGATTTGATAGGCACAGAAACTTTATTGAACGATGTAATAATTTGGCGATAGTATAACGCACTCAGAGAGATGGCAATCCAAATGGTTCCTGGGAGGTAAAGCACGAGCAATCCAGCTAATCCAAGCGCGATAAACTTAGGTATTTGAGATTTTTGTCCTTTACTATATAAACCGATTGCGATTACTAGCGGAAGCAGTAGATAGGTGGAACGCTCATCGCCGAGGCGAGCAACATGCAGCAACCCAGCGCTGGTTGCATAGAGTAATGCTGAGAAAACGCTCACTCGGAATGTGTGCCACCTTGAAACGATATAATACACCGATGCAACGCTCAGTAACCCAAAGACAACGCTGATAGCTCTTAACCAAGATACACTTTCTAGTGAGAAAAGCTGCATAATAAACAATCCAAGAGTGAAGGGTAAAAAGTTAGGCTGCTGTACCAATGCTTGCAGTGGATTAATTTGATTATCTTTGATTGCGGTAATGTGTACTGATTCTGCAGGGTTCGCACCAGGCACTAAGCTGCCGAGTTGAAACAGTAGTACTCCTATACTGATAACCCCAAGAACTGCGATAATTAATGCGAATACCCAGTTATCTAGTATCGCGCCTGTGACGCGCTTAACAATTTGATGTTTACGTTTCATGGATAGTAGTAGTATACCTACGCTTCAAAGGGTTGTGCAACGTGTCGTTTGTCTAGGCTACGAAAACGCTGCTTGTTCTTATCAAAGTAAAGCTCAACCGCCCCCGTTGGACCGTTACGATGCTTCTTGATGAGTATATCAGTAATGTTTTTGCGCTCTGTATCAGGGTTGTAATAATCCTCACGGTATATAAACGCTACCACGTCGGCATCCTGCTCAATCGAGCCTGATTCACGTAAGTCTGCAAGTTGCGGAATTTGTGGACTGCGAGATTCAACCGAGCGGCTCAACTGTGATAGTGCCATCAAGGGGACGTTTAGTTCCCGGGCTACTTGCTTGAGGCCACGTGATATTTCAGAAATTTCCTGCACGCGGTTACCTTCTCCGCCGTAACGAGCGCCACCGCTCATTAGCTGTAGATAATCAACTACTATCAAACCAAGTGGTCGCTGGTGGGCTTCACGTCGGGCCTTGGTGCGTAAGTCACTAACCGTGATACCCGGTGTATCATCAATAAAAATTTGAGCCTCGCTCAAGCTGCCCATAGCCTGACCGATTTTTTCAAAGTCATCATCACTAAGATTACCGGTGCGCAACGCCCATGCATCAACGCCCGACTCAACGGCAAGCATGCGGTCGACGAGCTGTTCTTTGCTCATCTCGAGACTAAAAATAAGTACCGGCATATCGGATTCGAGCGACACATTATGAGCTATATTCAGCGACAAGGCGGTTTTTCCCATAGACGGCCTGGCAGCTAGGACAAAAAGATCTGAACGTTGTAACCCGGCTAGGATATTGTCTAGATCGCGAAATCCGGTTGGTACACCGCGGATTTTACCTGTGTCTTTATGTAGATCGTCTAGTCGTTCGAAGCTTTCTGTAAGGATATCCTCAAGACTTGTTATGTCGTGCTTGATGTGTTTTTGGCTTACATCAAACAAACGAGCTTCAGCATTTTCGATTAAGTCTTTTAGGCTGTTGGCCTCGTCATAACTAAGTTTAGATATGTCTCGGGCTGCGCCAATCAATCGTCGACGTAATGCTTTCTGAGCGACAATTTCAGCGTACTGAGATGCGTGGGCTGCCGTTGGCACAAAATTAGTTAATTCACTTAGGTATGCTGAGCCGCCGGCAATGTCCAAAAACCCATCAGCTCGCAGTTGGTGCGATAACGTGAGTACATCGATAGCACTGTGTTTTTCATAAAGCTTTCTGACCGCATCATAGATTCGCTGATGTTTTTCTTCGTAGAAATCATCAGCGGTGATAGTGTCGGCTACTTTTACGATGGCATCTGCATCAATAAGCAGTGCGCCAAGTAGTGAAGCTTCAGCATCAGTATCCTGTGGGGGAAGATTCGGTGGTTGTTGAGCCATGATAGTTACGATTCTATCACTTCAGCGTTACCAAAAATATTGCTTACGGTTTCTATTGCTGAAGGCTCTTTTGCGACCTCGGGTCGAGGCTCCTCGGCTTTTTGTACTGTTTGTTTTTCCGGTACAACACAAGTGAGCGCTACTTCCCTATCGAGATGATTTTGCAGCTTCTTCACCAAAATAGCTTTGTGCTGAGTGTCAGATAGGCGCTTTGCATGAAAGTTGTATTTGCATTCTAGAATCCATTCATCATCTTTGAGTTGCGGACGAGCCATTCGCGCCATTCCATAAAGTGTATTATGTGTACCTTTTAATTCCTCGAGTATTTGTTGCCAGATTGCTTCAATATCCTTGTTTGGTGTCACGGAAGATTTTTTCACATTAGCAGACTTGTTCTCAGTTGGCTTAGTGTATGTAGCTGTTTTGTCCTTCGGTATTTTTGTAGCTTTTGTCTGCTTGATTACTGATTGTGTCACTTTCGGCTCGGGTGTTGCTGGTTGTGTATCAGGTGGTGTATTTACTTCTTGCTTGGATTGAGAATTATTTTCTGTGCGGATAGAGCCTAGTAGGGCCAATTCTAAGAGGGCGTGGGGTTGCGTTGAGCCAGGTACCTCGATAAGCTCACGAAGTAACGCCAAATCAGCCTGTTGTGGCTGTTTGGAGGCGAGCATTCTTTGCCTAACCTGTTCGCTAAGAGTCAACGCAAATTTGGCGGCGTCAACACCTTGTTCGCGAAGTGTATCGCAGGCGGATATTACAGCTTTAACGTCTCCTGTTGAGGTGGCTTGTACGACTGATTGAACAATATCCTCAGGCGGTAATCCAAGCAACAGACGTACATCTTCAGCATCGATTTCTGTAGCATTACTTTTGTGGGTATGTCTAATCTGATCCAATAGGCTCAAGCTGTCACGAAATGATCCTTGACCATGCTGCGCAACGAGCTCTAGAGCATCATCAGTGATAGTGATTTCTTCTTTCTTGGCAATCTTCCTGAGCTGCTTAGCGGCAGCGTCATTGCGTATTGGCTTGAAGCTATAGCGCTGTGTTCGGCTAATGATGGTTTCCGGAAGTTTATGAAGCTCGGTTGTAGCAAGAATGAATATTACGTGTTCAGGAGGCTCTTCGAGGGTTTTTAATAATGCGTTAAAAGCTTCTTTGGTGAGCATGTGTACCTCATCTACGATATACACTTTGTACTTAGCGTTAGCTGGTGCGATAAGTGCCTTTTCCCGAAGGTCACGTACTTCATCTATCCGTCGGTTACTGGCAGCATCAATCTCGATTATGTCGAGATGCTCTTTCGTGTCTACAGGCAAGCCGTTAACCTCCCTGGCAAAAATACGGGCTATACTTGTCTTCCCTACGCCGCGTGGCCCAGTAAATAGATAGGCATGACCGATTTTGCCGGTTTTCAGCGCATTGGAAAGAGTTGACGTAATGTGGTCTTGACCGATTATTTCTTCTAGCGTGTTTGATCGGTATTTCCGATAGAGAGCGTTACCCATAATTGGCTATTATTGTAGCAACTATTCGGCAGTGGTTGGACATGTAAAATATATAACGCTTACAGGGTCTGAGAGAAGTGCTTCAAAATTACAACGCGGCTTCGAGAGCTGCCCATTCGGCATTCTTGTCATCTTCCGGTACATTGACGCTGACTTGGTCGCCAGGTTTCGCCTTGAAGTATGTAACGCTTGCGAGGAGTACCCGGTATTTTTTCTCGTTAACTTCGACGAAATAATGACCGTTCTCAAGCTTAAGCGTACCAACAATTTGCTTGCGCGGGACGGGCCCGATTTGCTTATACAGAAAAGCTCCGTCATCAGCGATAGTCAACTTAAGGATATCTCCTTGAACGAGCTTTGATTTGCTAGCATAGTTCGCAGGTACTGGGTATGTTTTACCATCAGAGCCGACCATGTTTTGGCCGTCAAATACGCCCTCGATAATCTTACCGATATTTTCGTCACTAGTGGATGGCGTACTAACTTCAGTACTGTCGTCCCCAACAATACTAACCAGCAACTCTTTAGCTGCTGCTAAATTAGTCTCTGCTTCAGTAATTAATGATTTGAGCCGTTTGATTTGTTTCTCTGGTACATCGGCCATATTCGCCTTCTTTCAATTCTCCGTGTTTATCTCTCAAAAATGTACACTTACTTTAAAAGTTATCAGATTTCATCAGTTATGTCAAAAATTACGACAATGTGTGGATAACTTTTCAAAAAGCACCGACCACTTGGCAATGTATGCTCAAGTGGTCGGTATAGTGCGCCTTGGCTGGTCTTTGCTATCGCTCTTAAGTGAGTTCGACAGTAGCGCCAGCTTCTTCGAGTGCTTTTTTGGCGTTCTCGGCGTCTTCTTTAGCGGCTTTTTCAAGCACTGGTTTAGGAGCCTCGTCAACGATAGCTTTTGCTTCGCCGAGCCCGAGGCCGGTTAGGTCTTTAACTGCCTTAATGACGGCGACTTTTTGTGAACCTGCGTCTTTTAGTACGACGTCGTATTCACTCTTTTCGTCTTCTCCGCCAGCATCAGCGTCTCCACCGGCTGCTGGTCCAGCAACGACCGCTGCAGCTGCAGCTGGCTCAATGCCGTATTCTTCTTTTAGTACTTCTTTAAGCTCATTTACTTCCAGTACTGTTAGACCGGTAAGTTCTTTAGCAAGCTTTTTTACATCTGCTGCCATAACAATATGTCCTTTCTTAATCTTTCCTTATGCCTTCGCCGCAACTGCATCGAGTAAGCCGTGCAGATTGCCGGAGAGGCCGTTAATTGTTTCATCGAGTGGTGATTGAAGTGTTGAAATAACTGAAGCAATAAGCTCTGGTTTGCTCGGAAGGGCTGCAAGAGCCTGCACTTCCTCAGCTGAGAGAAGTTTACCGTCATTGCTAATAGCTCCGACAAACTCAAGTGTCTTTTGCTTTTTAGCGAACTCGGCAATAACTTTTGCTGGAGCGACTTCGTCATCAGTATTGAAAGCGTATAGGAGCATACCTTCTAGGCTAGAGCTATCGACATCTTTCAAGTTGTCAACCTTTGCAATTGCTTGTTTGACCAGGCGGTTTTTTGCCACCTTGATTGTCGTTCCTTCGTTGCGACCAGTGCTACGCAGTTCCTGCATTGCTTTCACTGGCGTACCTTTGTAGGTAGCGACAACGGTCATTTTCGCGTCTTGCAGCAGTTGAGCCACTTCTTCAATTACTGCTTTTTTCTTATCTTTACTTAGTGCCATGTCTTATTGTCACCTTTTAATAGATTAGTATGTCTGTAATCGACCAATTTTCATACAGACGATCCGTTACCATAAAAAAAGCTCCTTGAGTAAACTGTTACCAAGAAGCTTTTGTAGCGCTCAAAAATTGCATCATTTGATATGCGCACCTCGGCGACTCATTAAGTTCGCTTATCTATGGCGAACCGTCGCTGTCTTTGGTAACTAGGGTGAATATACGTGAATTACCCTAAAAAGTCAATGTATTACTGTGGATAACCGTAGCGTTCTCTGCGGCCAACCTCTACCCTATTAAGTGCTGCTTCAGGGTCGGAAATAAATTCGTCGGGGTTGACATGATTACCGTAATAAAAAGACAATAGGCCTAATTCTCCTAATTTTCGAGTGACTTTTTCCGCGGTATCTACGTTTCCGCTACGATGCTCTAAAAGTTCTCGCAATGAATCCTCAGTCATAGAGCCCTGAAAATCGTGCCGACTCTGAAATGCTTCCAGTAAATTACTTGCATGACTATTTATCAGTGGATCATTCCACTGCCATTTACTCTCTCGCCATCGGTCATCATGAGCAGTGCCAATTGCAACAATATGATTACTCTGGACAGTATCTGTAAGTACTGGCAAAACGGCTTCAGCATATTCGAATGCATTTTTCCTGGTTCGTTTCGACCCCTTATAACCGCCGTAGTCGACGTTGTCCAGCAGTAGCATACCTCCTATGTCCTGAAACCGCTCCTGATACTGCTGCAACATGGTTACTGATTGCTCAATTGTTCTGGTTGTACCAGCGTTAATGTGCAGAGCAATTCTGAGCAACGGAGTACTTGCTAACCGGCTGCATCGCTCTAGGTCTTGCAGAATATTGCTTTTCCCTGCTCCTGGGCTACCTTCCAGTAGCACGGAGCCTGCATCTAGTGCTTTTTGCATAACGTAGGGTATTTCAAGGAATCGTTGAGACACACAGCCCGTGATAGTGGCTTCGTTGGCGTGTGGAGATGTTGGAGTATACGGTTCGAACATGACATAGCCATGCCCGTTTCGTTTATCCTCTACTAGCTCGCCTTCAGGCGTTAGTCTATCTACCATATCTTTTTCTGCGTATAATATTGATTCGGCCGTAATTGCACCCATTGTATTTTACCAATCATTTACTTTTTATGCTGCTTGTGGTTTTGCTGAATTGTGGCTTTCGCTGGCTTGCGCAACTTCCCGAACTTGTACACTAGCCTCTAGGGCTGTTGATGGCGCCTGGTTACAGTGTTTGAGGGCAGCCATGCCAATTTGTATGCCTAGTGACTTATTGCAATTGCGTATTGCGAGTTCCATATCATCTGATGGCAATTCTTTTTGTTCCGCTTCCATTTGTTTCTCCAAGTTTGTTAATAAATGAAAAAGCTTCTAACCTTGTGGTTGAAGCCGAATGAATGGTTATGGGGCTATGTTTTGTTTATGTTTGCGTTTTGGCTTCAACCACGTGGCAACATAGCCCTAAGCGGACTAGTAGAATGCTCACAATGATGAAGCTTATACGTTGCATAACTAATACCCGAATATAGCACACCAAGCAAATTTGACAAGTCAATTAATGCCAGGTATATTTATTCACGGTATGAAAAATTTGCATCTAGCAATCCGAAACATTTGCATCAAGCCAGCTATGCTAGGCTTCGTGTATGTGTATTCGAATTAGCTGGAGCCGATTGTACATACACCTCAAGTAGCCATATAAGCCTCAAGCTCCAGCAAACAACAGCCGGAGCTTTTTTTAGGCAGGCAGTCGCTTGACATTTACGCTAACATAAATTATAATATATAATGAAAAGAGTGTACCCGAAATGAGCGCATCTACCGTAGAGACTTCTGGAGAGCAGGATCCGTCTAGTATACGCACCAATCCTGAAGTAAAAGTACCTGTTGTTATTCTTGATTCCTCGGATACATCTGATTTACCGATGAATATTGACGGTGTAGTCCAAGCTGAGACACTCGTTGAACCTCTTACTTACAATGACAGGCTTGCTCGACGGCTAGAATTATTCAAAGAGGATCCTCATATTGTCGCCGAACAGTTTGGTAAACGCTTAGCTGAAGAGTTTGAAGGCTATTTGTCTGGTGATACTCACAGTTTTAGGGCGTATTTTGTATTATGCCCAGAAATACACGGTGACAAAACCGATTCTGCAGAAATTCACGCTTTGTCTCACGACTACTTCTTATCAGATCTAGGATTAAACCGAGAAGACATCACATCGGTAGCCACAGACGATGAGGGTATTGCAAATATTCAATTCGATGGTCGTAAAGATGCGGTATTAAGTGCACAGTTTCTTTATATGCCAGATGCAAGTGAGCCGTTTGCTGTCAACTACCGAGCTGAACGTACTGCACTACAGCGCGGTGTAATGATGGCCCGTACAGCGCTTAGTTCACTTATGAGCAGCGAGAATAATCGCTAAAGCACCATTCTTAAACAAGTTTATTCAGTTTGTATTGGCTGGCTCGTTCAGCAGCGAGCCGAGTAAGCTCTGGGTCTTCGTCTTGATTGACAAACTTCATCGCCTCTGCAGTGATTGGGTGAACTTCGGCGAGTTTTTGGTGCATAGCGTTTACAAGCTTGCGGTAGCCAGGGTGTCCGTGTGGTGTCGTGCGTAACTCATGAAAATGGAAAGCTTGCCGTGCATTGTAGGTAATCGTCCAGCGCATCTTATGCCCAAGTAATGTTGCGTACTGTGCTTCATACTGGTAGCCAGATTCTTGTAGTCTACCGTATAGTTCGAGTGCTACATCAAAACAAGCCTCAAATTGATCTTCTAGTCCGGCTTCTTCTACAATCTTTGGTATGTCGTAGCCATATCGGGGTGTAAGCGCTTGCCAGGTGAGATTGTCGACCATACGATGTCGTTGCAAGTCTCGGAATATTCCGTAGTCACAGACGATATCCCAAGTATAGTGTGGCAATTCAAACGCTCGGCCAGGCTTGTGTCGACGGTTAAGGCGTTCGCCAATGTAGGCTTTGAAGATATCAATCTTACTATCGATACCCATCTTGGCAACCTGCGCCTCGATATCTTGTAGCGGGAGGCCACTGTGTTCGTAGAGAATATACGGTACAATATCGAGCTCGTTCCTCGGCCAGACAGTAAGCAAAGTAACATCTTCTTGGTCTCCGATACCGTACGTCTCTTTTAGAGTTTCTTTCGTTAATTCTTTAACCGCCTTGGCAGTATTGGCCATGTAGGCTGTTGTAGCTCCACCACGCTCTGGCTTATCAGCTCGCTCCAAAAATGTCGGAATAATCTTACGAGCCTCCTCGAGCAATGCAGTGCCCGTATCTCGAGCTTCCTCACTCTCACTAGCGCGTAACCGCATAATCATATGTTCAAGTGCTTGGCCGCTGGCGAAGATGCCAACAGTGGATTTGGTGGCGACTGGTAGAACCGGACGAATAGCATCACATGCTTGCGCACGAGTAGCAGCTTTCCATGCTCCGTCCTGTTCGGCTTTCGGCACGGTAGATTCTTTGCGTACGTAGTCAGTGATTTGGTGCACAAGCTCAGAGTATCGCTCGAATAGCTCATCCATAGTTGACTCATAGATGTTTTTCGTGGCTTTATCCAAATTTTTCGGTGTGAAATATTTGTAGCGACCTTCCTCATCTTTTTTATCAAAGTAAATGTAGCGAGTTGATTGCTCTAGGTATGCGGCCAAACGACCCCACTCCAACTGCTTAGTCAATAGGTTGCTGGCATTTTCAACAACCAGATGAGCGCCGACGAGCTGCTGTACGGAGTCATCGCCGTACGCTGATATTACTCTCTGTAAGAGCTTTTCGTCTTTGCCGTGAGTCTTGGCAAACTCATCCAGTATAGTAACCCTCATGTCATCACCACGACGACTAAGTCGTGCCATGCCAGCAGCAATCGTCATAGAGCTTAGAAAGTCTTTAAAACCATACACATCACCATCTAGGTTCGTTACTGCTTTTTGGAGAAATGATTTGCCTTCTGCTGTAATCTGCCAACCAGCTTCTGTCTTTTGTATATATGTTTCTTCAGAAGTGCTTGTTGATTTATCCGGCATAGTATTCTCCTCGTTAGATTTTGCATTCTTATCGGTGACGATTGGAAGATGTGGTCGTACTGACTCCCAAATAAGTTTGGACACTTCCGGTATTTCAAGCACCTCTCCGCTCCTCATGCAGTCAATACGAGTGAAATCTCGAGGAAATAGCTGACATAGCTCATCATAGACTTCGACCGCCTTTTTTAAGTGTGACAAATCAGCCTCGTGAATGTCTCGTTTTTTGTCGGTGTATTCACGGGCGGACTTCTTATCGACAAGTTTTTGAGCGGTTGTTGGGTCTACGTGCAGTACGAAATGCTTAGTTGGTCTTGGTATCCCCAGTAGCTCGAACTCAAGATTATCAAGCCATATATAAAACCCTCGGCGCTCATCTCGATGGTCAAGTTTTGTACCTTGATGTGCCATATTCGAGCTTGTGTAGCGATTGGATAAGACAATTTTGCCGGAGTCGAGCGCTTTTCGGATTTTAGATGCAGCGTGGTAGCGATCAAGCGCGAAAAATAATGAGCTAATATAAGGCCCTACCTCATCAGCTGTCCCATAATTTCCATTAAGATACTCGCTGACGAAAAAACTTGACGGCTGACTGTATTGTGGAAAGTCGAACACTTCAACATCATAGCCATTTTGCTGGAGTCGTTCTGCTAATAATTTAAATTGGGTTCCTTTCCCTGAACCATCAGACCCCTCAATGACAAAAAAAGCTCCACTTGATTGTTGCGCGGTTTTTGACATCTCCACTACATGTCCTTTGCATTCAGGGGCTTACGACGGTGGTCTTTATAAGCTCGAGGCAGCATTTGTTCCGGTTTCCACTTCTTGACAATCTGTTTGATGTCATCGCTAGTTGAAGATTGGTATTTTCCGCTGATACTCGGGTATTCTCCATCGACTGGACCGGTATGGTAAAACACTAGTTGTGCGATTCTTTCCCCTACGGGCAAGACGACACTTTCGTGTTGATTCATATTATAAATTTCCATCGTCCATCGGTTAATATACCCCGGGTCTCCCCATCCAGCGTCTAGACAAACTGCGATCCCGTTTCGTCCCCAGGTACTGCGTGCTTGCATTGTACTGGTGCCGGGCGCTTTGATGCCGATAAACTCGTGTGTGTGTGCCAATATACGTTCGCCGGGTCGAAGAATTATAATTGGGTGCTCAGGTGGAATTCCATCAAATAATTTACGTCCATTTTCTTCAGCCCATATTTCGTGAATCTCTGCATGGTGAGGGCCGTCAAAATAACGAGCAACATCAGTTTCGCAGAACGGGTTATAAAACCCAACGTTGCTCTTTCGCTCCGTACGATAAAACCAGTAACCGAGGGTTACATCGATACTACTGCCGGCGATATGCTCATCGATATATGGATGAAACACGATGTGCCCACGCTTAATCGCGTCGCGTATTTGTCGATTACTGTAGACTCCAGCCTCTAGCGGATCTGTCACGATTGTTTGTTCCCCTTCGTATGTCTGTATTTAGTGTACTTGGGGCAGATAACGGTTTGCAAGCATAAGCACGCTTGCATTATTACTTTGGCGCTTGCGAGGTTTGATATAGGACATCGAGCTGGTTGTTTTCAATGTCGGTAAGGATTTGTTTGGCACAACGCTTAACATCATCAACTGTACCGTTGCTCATGACGGTTGCGTCAACTTTAATGTTGTCACGTTCACGTTCGGTAGGGTCTAGCATGTCATATTGTAAATGTCCTGGGCGGTACACTTTAATCACTTTTCCTCCGGCTTCACGTATAGCCTGAGCGTCGCTTGGATACCGCAGCCCGCCAACAATACATACCTTGCAGCCAGTCGTAGCTGCGTCATGTACCATCCGAACTATTTCTCTAAACCAAATTTGCGAATCGACTTTTTTTGCTAAATAGCCGCCAAGCCACTGTAAAAAAGGTCGATAGGTCTCTTTGTTTTCTTTGGTGATTGCTTGTTTAGCAAGCCCTGGGTCTCTACGTAAGTTTTCAACATGCAAGATAAGCTTTTGGTACTCGATAGGATGCTGTTGCATCACCGTTGGCTCCAGCTTAATCTGCTCATAGGTACACTCGGTATGTACTGTATCTTTAAGTATCGAAGGCAGGCCGTGTAACCAACTATTTAGAGAATCAATGTTGTGTGCGTCAGGGATTTGCCTCAGTGTTGCGTGCAATCCATTAGCCACTCGAGCAATTACCAAGCTAGACTCCAGGTGAATCGTATGCGGCTCGAGTTCCATTATTGCATCAGCAAATGTTGTCTTGCCATGACCAATTGGACCAGTCATGCCCAGTAATAACATAAGCATATTGTAACAAGACGGAGTAAGAATCTCTAGTGAAAAGCTTAAGCAAGTTCAGATGACATCAATTGTATGCTTGGCCCCATGCTGGTAGTGAGATACAGGCTCTTTACGTAAGCGCCTTTGATGCTTGACGGTTTATTCAATTTAATGCTTTTAAATGCTTCGTTTAGATTCTGTTGCAACTTCTGTTTGCCGAAGCTTACTTTGCCTACGGCAAGGTGAATTATTCCTGCTTCGTCGACGCGGTATTCTGTCTTACCAGCTTTTGCTTCTTCAATTGCCTTCACGGGTTCTTTTGTAACGGTTCCGCTCTTTGGATTAGGCATCAGACCTTTAGGTCCAAGTACTTTTGCATATTTACCAAGCTTGGGCATCATGTCTGGGGTAGCGATCAGTACATCAAAATCTAGTTCGTTTTTGGCAAGCTTATCTAAGAACCCTTCACTATCAGCGATATCCGCACCGGCTTTTTTGGCTTCTTTGGCTGTCGCTTCGTCTGCAAACACCGCAACACGGAGCGTTTTACCAGTACCCGCTGGGAGTACTACTGAATCACGTATGTTTTGGTCAGCCTGCTTTGGATCTACGTTTAGTCGGGCGTGTAGCTCGACCGTTGCATCAAACTTGACGGTTGACGTAGATAGGACGAGATCGACTGCTTCGGTCAGCGTGTATTGTTTTGTCCGGTCGATCTTATCGGCTGAATTGCGGTAAGACTTAGAACGTCGCTCGAGACGTGTACGGGTTGGGTTCTGCGGCTGCTTAGGCTTGTTATCGGCCTCATCAGCTTGTTCTACCTTGCGGGCCTCTTTTTCATCAAGCTCTGCTTGCTCACGGAGGGCTTTGGCGCTGCGTTTACCAGCTTTTGCAATCTTCGTCTCTTCGGTTTGATCTTTCGGCTTCTCGTCCGCGGTTTGTTCGCTCGCGGCTGCGTTTTTAATCGCTTCTGATATTTCAGCGACTGTATTTTTTTCGGATACGTTAGCGCCGAGCGCTTTTGCTTCTACTAATAAGTCGGCTTTTTTCTTCGCCATAATTTACTCCTTTGTGGTGCATACGACTTTCGTCTCCCACAGAATTTAACGTTTACTTATTGTTCTACTTCTACACCCATCGATCGTGCGGTGCCAGCTACCATTTTTTTAACTGAGTCAATATTGTCGGCGTTCATATCTACCGCTTTTTTCTCAGCAATCTCTTGAAGTTTTGCTTGAGAAAGCTTTTTCTTTAGCTTCTCTTTGTTTGGCACGCCTGAGCCTTTGCTTTCGCCGATAGCTTCTAATATGAGAAGATCAGTCGGCTTTCCGATAATGCGCCATGACATAGAGCGATCGTCATAGATTGCTATATGCACGGTCATCTCTTCACCCATGCGATCTTTGGTCTCTTCGTTAAAAGGGGTAACGAAGTCCATCATGTTGACTCCATACTGTCCAAGAGTTGAGCCAACTGGTGGCGCTGCGCTCGCTTGACCACCACGTAGTTTCATCTTCAAATTTGCTGTAACTTTTTTTGCCATAATTAAATTTCTCCTCTAGGAGTGCGTAACTGCGCCACTATACCTTCTTAACCTGTAATGAGTCAAGCTCTACTGGTGTTTCTCGACCAAACATATTTACAAGTACCTTTAGCTTACCCTTGGTTTCATCAACTTCGTTGATAGTGCCGTCAGTATCTTTAAACGGTCCATCGACAATGTTGACGACCTCGCCTACCTTAAAGTTCATTTTGTACTTTGGTTCTTCGCGGCCCATTCGCTTGAGAATCTTTTCGACTTCCTCTTCTGTCAGCGGTGTTGGATCAGTTCCAGATCCGACAAATCCGGTTACGTTAGGAGTATTACGAACGATGTTCCATGACTCTTCGCTCATTTTCATCTCGACGATAACGTAGCCCTGAAAAATCTTTTTCTCAACGACTTTTCGTTTACCGTTTTTGACTTCGATCATCTTTTCCTTTGGTACGAGTGCTTGTAGTATCTTGTCTTTCATATCCAGACTTTCGGCTCGTTGCCGGATACTCTCGGCTACCTTTTCTTCATACCCACTGTAAGTGTGAATGGCATACCATAGTTTTTGTGAATCATAACGCTTGCTCATAGCCCTAATATAACCCTTCTAAATACATTATCTAATACGTAATCAATTCCAGCGATCATGCCGCCGAAAAAAGCCGCAAACAACAAGACTGCAACCGTGAGACGAAATGTCTCGGAACGATTCGGCCAAGTTACTCCTTTTAGCTCTTGCCAAGCATTGCGAATAAAGCCAGGGAGTAGGCTGCGTCGTTTATTGAGCCAGTTGCCTATTTTAGTATCAGGAACAGGCAGGTAGTATTCCTTTCGGCCCTTTTCGCCGACCATTGTCTTTGCACTGCCAACCTTGGACGCTGCCCGCTTTAAACGTCGAGGCTTCTTGTTGTTATCATTAGCCTGTCGTTCCGCTTTTTCTCGGAGCGTTTCAGACTTTTTGACAACTCGCTTCTTCTTATCTGCCACTGTAATACTCTTCCTCGATCATTAGTCTAAATAAAAAAGCCTACGTTATTGAACGTAGACTGCCTAACAAGTCAATACTACTACAGGTACATGCAATCAGTCAACTATATTCTACTTATATATTCTCCTTAATAACAATCTACGCTACACTGTATTGTAATGGATATGCTTATCGGATTGGTCTTGGTGGCAATAACATTTGATTTGTTGCTGTACTTCAAGTTGTTTTGGCAATTCCGATATGTTTTATTAATTTTTTCTACTGCATTTTTACTAGCAGCGTTTAGTATTGCGACGGGCTACTTTGATTTGCTGTATGCGGCCATCTTGGGTCTTGTGTTTTTCTTTCGTCTTATTGCTATTGCTCGAGTATATAAGAATCGTTTGCACCAAGCTCACTTAAAGCAAGTTTCGCAGCAGAGCCTACTAGCGCTTAATCTCACGTTACTTGTAGTCGTACTGCTTGGGAGTTATGTAGCAATTACCGTACTTTCAGCGGTAGTTGAACTTCTAGTTGCTCTGCAAGCAGGGTTTTCAATCATGTTATTTGCATTCGTAACTAACTCCATTGTTCAGACTCGATATCATGGCAATCTACATCATTATTCTGACAAAGAGCTCCCTACGCTGACTGTCGCTATTCCTGCTCGTAATGAAACCGACGACTTAAAAGAGTGTATCGATACGATACTTAGTAGCGATTACCCAAAACTTGAAGTATTAGTTTTGGATGATTGTTCGCAAGGCAAGAAGCCGCCGAGCATTATAAAACATCATGCGCATGCTGGTGTGCGATTCTTGCAGGGTACGCCACCACCAGATAACTGGCTTGCTAAGAACCATGCGTACCAACAGTTAGCCGATGAGGCGACCGGTGATTATATACTTTTTTGCGGAGTTGACGTACGTATGTCAACCACCTATCTGCGCAACATCATTACGCATATTAAGTATAAGAAAAAACGAATGTTGAGCGTTTTACCAGTAAGGTATCATGCAGCAATATTTTCCAGCTTTGTGCAACCTATGCGTTATTGGTGGGAGCTTGCACTACCACGTAAATTTCTGAACAAGCCTGCAGTCTTGAGCACGTGTTGGGTTATTCAGAAGAAAGTATTACAGCGTCTTGGCGGGTTTCACGCTGTTAAGAAGTCGATCGTACCTGAGCGTTATTTCGCAAGAGAGTGTGTGTCACACGATAGCTATAGCTTTCTGCGCGCTAATGAAGAACTCGATTTGCATACGACTAAAAAACTGATTGATCAAGTCCAAACCGCGTACCGGGTTCGCTATCCTCAGTTTCGTAGTCGCATAGAGTCTGTGTTGCTCTATATTTCAGTCTTAACACTAGTATTCATACTGCCATACGTTTTCGCTATTGGTGCTTGGCTGATCGGTAATGAGTTTCTGTTTGCACTATCACTCATCTCTATCATTTTCTTGACAGTAAGCCACGTACTTATTGTCACCGTTAGCCAGCCGTCTAATAGCCTGATGGCAATCATCAATCTGCCGTTTGTCGTGCTGAGCGAGATATCGCTCACCACTTACTCTATGCTCCAGTACGAATTCGGTGAAGTCATATGGAAAGGTCGCAACATATGTTTGCCGATTTTGTCTGAAAATTATGATGCTGTCGCTGACTAAAGGTAGTGATTCACGCAGTCTTGTCCGGCGCACCAGCTGGTTCTAAGTTTGGCACATAGACTGTAAATGTAGAGCCGTGATTTAACTGACTCTCTAGGTCAATTTCTGCATGAAGTAGTTTGGCGAGCTTCATCGTCACATAAAGGCCCAGACCGGTGCCACTATTTTGTCTAGTTCGATAATCTTCGCTACGGAAGAATTTATCAAAAACTTTCTCTCTGTCTGATTTACCGATACCGATTCCGGTATCCCTAACGAAAAACTCTACCCCGTTTTCGCGTGACTTGGCGCCGATTGTTACACTTCCTTTTTCTGTATATTTTATAGAGTTGGTAATAAAGTTTTGCAGCACTTCCTTCACATACAACTTGCTCGAATGTAGTAGTTCAAGGTGCGGGTCAAGCTCACACTTAAGCTCAATACCTTTGTCTTTAGCGTCATTTTGATACGTCGATACAAGTTGGTTGACGAGTTCGTGAGCATTGATCGCCTCGACCTCGACGTTTAACTTGCCCCTTTCAGCTCTGGACAGTGTCGCTAAGTCGTTCATCATTCCAGAAAGAAAGGTGATTTGTTCGTGCGCTTGCTCCAGGGCATTTTCTACCACTGGATCATTAATGCCAGATCTTTTAAATAGGAACACCGCGTTAGATATATTACCTTCAGATATAGCGATAGGGGTTCGTAATTCGTGACTAACAACGCTGATAAACTCGTCGCGCTCCTCTTCGAGAGACTTCTCTCTGGTAATATCTCGTAATAACAGAACGTACCCATGCATGTGCTCAGTATCTTTGCCATAGCCTAAACGAACTTGAGCGATGCTCAAGTATAGATTTACCTCGCTGCCATCTGAATATTGAATTAACCAATCACGAGTCGAGTGGGTCCCCTTAATGTTTTTGATAACTTTCCTTAGGTCTACTTTTTGGCGCGATTGATCGACTAGATGTAAAATTCGGTAAATCGACTTTCCGCTAATCGAAACGTTGCTATCAAGTATATCTAGAGCTGCACCATTAGTAATAACAACTTTGCCATCGCTATCAATGGCAATGACGCCATCAGCCATGCTGTTAATCAGGCTGCTCAGACGTTCACGTTCTATATCGGCTTTGTCGGGCTTTTTAGTGGTATTCGTGTGCTGCTTTGAACTTTTTGCAGCCGGTTTCTTTGGTTTGTTTGTCGTTTTAGCCATAACTGTTTTTATTTTGTCATAGATTGAAATAATTATCGAGGTATTATCCTTGGCTCATGTGAGCGCATTTGCTTACGAAGCGAGCTAAGATTCGGCACATGCACTGCAAGCTCATCCCAAAACTTTTTGCCATGGGCAGGAATTATCGTATGCAAAAGCTCGTGCAATAACACATAATCAATCAATTCGTCATCAAGTTGCATGAGATAGATGCTCAATGAGATGTCGCTTCGACTACTGCAGCTACCCCATCGACTCGTCATTTTCTTAATACGAACATCGCCATACGTAAAATTGTGCGACGTAGCTAATTCTGATAAGCGCCGAGGTAAGTAGTCCTTAGCTTCGCGGCGCAGAGCCTTTTCCGCAGTCGTTTGAATCTTCGCCTGAAGACCCGATTCTTGTAGCTGTTGACCAAATGGCAAGGTTACGGATATTAGCTCATCACGTAATGTGACTTTTGGGGCATTTAATTTGTTGTCGTAATTTATTGCAATACGATGCTGTTTGCCTATCACTGCATCGTGCGTAAAATAGACCGGCTTCGGGAGCTTATTTCTGATCCATTCCGCCTTTGAGCTCGCAAAAGTAGTACCTGCCGCATAAGGTAACCAGACTGGAATAGTGACCCTAACCTGGTTATCGCTATGAATTCGCAGTCGAATAGATTTAGCCCGTTGGTGTTTATAGACCGTGACCGTACCAATGTCACGTATGGTGAATGATTTAAACGCCATAAGTTAATGCCTGGTTAGAGTTTATCTAATTTTAATGTTGCGCCGAGATCGATCAACGCGACCAGCGCGAGGATTAGGTATTAGGTTTACGAGTCCTGGCATAACCACACCACTATTTGAGCCTGTCGGCGACTTAATCATGCCTTCGTTATAGAGCTTTTTATAAATGTTGTGCTTCTGGGTCGAGAAATTATGCTTACCGCTAATTACGACATAGTCTTCGTCTGGACCTGGATTTTGCATCTTGCTAGACAAGTCTTCAAATGTCGTGCGGTCAATCGGCGAGGCATACTTGTCATCGATTTTACGGCGGTCACGCTTAATCACACGGTTAAATGCACTCTCGGCGTCTATCTGTATCCATACGAGCAGTGGGCTAAACTTATACTTACGAGCTAGATCTCGTAGCAGTCGTCGCTCCTTTAACGTTGGAGTATTAGCGTCAAATATTACGCTAATTCGTGCGCGCATAAACTCCTCAGTCATATAATCCATAATATGACTGACTACATCGTTTTCACGGTTATCATACCGTGGTTTTTCAAATAATTCATGGCGTATCCGATCACTATGCACGTGAGCCATGCCTAATTCACTTGATAATTGCCTTGCAAATGTTGATTTTCCAGAACCAGGAAAACCATATAATAATACTAAGAGTGGTTTGGTTGGAATAGGTTTCGCCATCACCTGTAATGTATAGCAGATTTCTTCTTGGATTAAAAGCATATACATATGACAAATCGTCTTTATTCACGTAAAATACGGACTGCACTAGCTATACATATAGGGGAGTAGCTCAGCTGGCTAGAGCATCGGTCTCCAAAACCGAGGGTCGCAGGTTCGAGTCCTGTCTCCCCTGCCAATGAAAAGCCGTCATCATTTCTGATGGCGGTTTATCATTTGTGAGATTCAGGCTCAGTTCTGCGACGTGGATTTCTTGGATTATATTGACCACTATTGAATTTTTGCTCATAGTAATACAAAATCAGATGACATCTATAATCAAAGCTAGGAGTTGTCAATGAAGGGACCCGAATCAATACAAATTCAGGCAGTAAGCGAAGCACTTGAAACGCTAGAGGATATTTCAGTCGTTCATTCAGAAACTTATTTGAGCCTAGTTCAGCGACATAATCGTGTACCGGACAATGGAAGAGTGTTTGATTCTACGGTGTTAGTTGCACCGATAAACCCAACTTTTGATGTGAGAAGATTAAATACGATTGCAGGATCATTGACTGAACTACTGTCAGATGACGCAGCAGATAGAATTACCCGACGAGCCTTTTATGATACATCTGAAAGTACCCTTTACCTGCCATATGTGAGAATTGCGAAACAGATTGGTAAATGTTCTACATTAAACATGATTTCATTCGACCCCGAAGCAGTTTATGCAGACGACAACGTCACCAAATTGCAAATCCCATCTCAGAAAGTAGACCTTACAGATACTGTAACTGTGCGATTATACCCAGATGAAGCTACTGCAAATGATTCGATCGTTTTTGCACGCTACATGGACGCAGTCAAGGTTCATGACAAACAACTTAAAAAACTACTTAAAAAATCAACATAAAAAAATAACACCCTAGCAGTACACTAGGGTGCTACACGAGCGTACGCTAATTACTAGCGATTACACGTTCTTTCAGTTCCAATTCAGGTCTCGAACTTAGTAGATGTAAGTAAACGTACTTGCTGCGACTCGCCTCTCGGTGACGACGTAAAGTCCGCTCCAGTTCATCTCGCTGACGGTTACCGTGCCATCATTGTGCACCGCTTCGACATAGGCTACGTGGCCTAGGCTGCTCGCTGGCTGATACGCGACTGCGCCAACTCGTGGAGTCGATCCAGTACTAAAGCCTTGTGAACTTGCGCGTGAAACCCATGTATTCGCGTTGCCTAAGTTGTTTGGCAAGTCAGGACGCTTGTTCTTAGCGTACCAGGTACAGTACCCAGGTGCGTATAAGTTCCCAGAGGTATTTCCTCTCGGCTGTGATTGAACCTGCGGTTGACTGCTTGCAGTCCGTTCGCTCGTTGATGAGCTGTTTGTTGATTGTTGTTGCTGGCTCTGCTCCGCAGCATCCAGGGCTTCAACTTGTTCCGGCTCTGGAAGATCTCGCTCCTCAAGCTCTTCATCGGCAAATGGAATCACCAACTCCTGATCGATAGTAATCAAGTCAGGATCTTCGATCTCAGTATTCTTGTACCAAATTCGTAACCACTCAGATTCATGATCTCTCGCAATAGACGTCAAACTATCTCCGGATTCAACCGTATAAACAATTGGATCAGGCTCTAACTCTTCTTCATCTAAAGCGTCTGTATCTACCTCATCATCGTCTTCTAAGATAGCGTCGATATACTTAGTGCTACTACTGACAATGAAATAATCGCTGTAGGAGTTCTCACTATTCTCCTCACTACTGTTTATAGATGTTTGTAGTCTGTTTATTTTTGTGTCTGCATGAGCAACCTCTTGGCTAACCCATATTACTGCGCCTGTTAAAACAAAACTCGTTACGA
>SLOC01000014.1 GCA_007132685.1 Candidatus Saccharimonadota bacterium
GTCATTGGTTTAGTAGTTTGTCCCATTTGTACCCTCACTTTTTATATCTTCTGTTTTAGAAGATGCTTGTTATATTTTTATTGTATTTATTTAGAGTTGCGTTGAGCAGGCGTCTCTCTAGCCGGCCTCACTAACAGCCCTTCGCTGATCTCTTATATTTTTCGTTTTTGAAAAGATCAGCGAAGGAACTGTCAATGAATAGCTACGGGGTTGAGACGTTGTCTGCTTGTTGTTTACTGTTTTGTTGCCCGCGAATTTGTAATAGTTCGCGTTCAAAGCCAGATATGTCGGTAAACTTACGATATACACTTGCGAAACGAACATATGCTACTTCGTTTAATTCGGACAGTTTTTCAATCACCATGTCTCCTATCTGTCCTGAAGGAATTTCTTGCTCGCCACAAGACAGAATTTGCTTCTCTATATCAGAAACAAGTCGCTCAAGTTGCAAACTGGTAACTGGTGTTTTTTCGCAAGCCCGACGCAATCCAGCGAGCAGCTTATGCCTATCAAAGAGTTCTCGATTACCATCACTCTTAATGACTGTAATCTGGGGTTGTTCAACGCGCTCATACGTAGTAAAGCGGTGGGTGCAGTCCAGGCACTCACGACGACGACGAACCGATTGTCCGTCATGAACATCTCGAGACTCAATGACTTTGGTGTCTGCTACTGTGCATTGATTACATTTCATTGCAGTCTCCTTGCCATTGTTTGTGCTTCGATTTGAAACACTTTTTTGTTCATTTAAATGTGCTAATTTCGCTATATCTAGCGTTTATACATACGATAGTAACGCTATGGGTGGGGTAATTCAAGTAAAATGTGGTGTATTATTTACTGTCTTTTGGGTCACTTTTATCTGTTTTTTCAGAATCTTTGGGTTTTGCGTTTCGCTTTTTAGTAAGCCGGCGCAAAAATGACGGCTTGTCGAGTTCGTTTTCGTCAATTTTATCATCGCCAGACGATGCAGTCGACGCATCATCCTTGGCGTCTTTTTTTGTGCGATCATCTTTGCCCTTGCTAGATACCTGGTCAGTATCATTTGCGTGATCCAGTGACCAAATGCTTGGCATAGGTGTTTCGCTCTGAAATGAGTCAAGCTTTTCGTTCTCTTTATCAAGGTCCATATCTAGATTTTTGATGTCTTGGTCATCATCAGTTGATGTCGTAGCCTTTTGCTTGGTTGTTTTTGTGTCGCTTTTTTGCGCTAATGAGGTAGTTTCGACTTCCTTGGCAGCCTCAGCCCGATCAGTGTAGTATGATGCGTCAAAACCAGTCGCTACTACAGTTATAATCATGTCTTCTTCAAGTTCTGGATTGATGGTCGCACCAAAAATAATGTTTGCTTCAGGATCAGCAGCTGCAGTTATTGTCTCGGCAGCCTGGTTTATTTCGTGCATTGCCATATTGTGCCCACCGATGACGTTAAACAGTATACCGCGTGCACCGTCAATGGAGACCTCGAGTAATGGCGACTCTATGGCTTGCTGAGCTGCCTCAACAGCTCGGTCGTCTCCGCTCGCTCGACCAATACCCATCAAAGCTGAACCAGCGCTACTCATTACTGCTTTTACGTCAGCAAAGTCAAGGTTAATAAGTCCGTGTACCGTGATAAGGTCTGATATACCCTGAACGCCTTGGCGTAGTACATCATCAGCTACCTTAAATGCATCAAGTAATGGTGTGTCGCGGTCAATGGTTTGGAGTAGGCGATCGTTTGGAATAATTATAAGGGTGTCTACCGCACCACGTAGGTTGTCGATAGCGATATCTGCATTTCGCCGACGCTTCTCGCCCTCAAAAGCAAACGGTTTGGTCGCAAAGCCGACTACAAGTGCGCCGGTTTCCTTGGCAATTTCTGCGATAACATGACCAGCTCCGCTACCGGTTCCTCCGCCAGCGCCGATGGTCACAAACACCATATCAGAGCCATCGAGTGCCTCTTTGATTTCATCTGTTGACTCTGTAGCCGCTTTTTCGCCGACTTCTGGGTCTGCGCCTGCGCCGAGTCCTCTCGTAGTGTCTTTTCCGATGTGTATCTTTTTGTCTGCCTTGGAGTGATGAAGAGCTTGGGCGTCAGTGTTTACGGCGACAAACTCAACGTTTTCAATCCCCGCCTCAATCATTCTATTTACAGCAGCTCCACCGGCGCCACCAATGCCAACCACCTTGATTCTGGCGAACGTTTCAATAGCTGGATCAACTTGCTTCATGTTGCAATTACCTCTTTGTTGCGATTCTTTATCTCTCTACCCTTTCCTCTAAAGTAGTAGTATAACGTACACCCTGCGTGAGCAGCAACTCTCAGTAAAGTATTTATTCACTTTTGTTGCTGTATTAGAGATATTTTTAAGACTTTTTCAGAGGCCAAAGACCATCTAAGAAGCCGAAAAAGCTCGGATTTGGTTCGCCAATCGCGATATTGCTATCGGGGCCAAGATACATGTCTAACATCATGAGTCCTATCGCTGTTGCATAGGCAGGGTTCTCTATCGTGTCAATAAGGCCACTTACTTGATCAATGGTGCCTACTCGAGCAGCAAGCTGGAGCTTTTCTTTGGCATAGGTGCTCAACTCAGAAAGATTGGCTGTACCACCCACTAACACGACGCCTCCGGGTAACTTTTGTGACTTGCCGGCACGTTTTAGTTCCTTTTCGACATATTCTAGGATTTCATCGACTCGTGATTCGATTATCATGGCAACGTCGCCACCATCGAAACTATACTCGGTCTCTTTGTGCGATAAGGTAACCTCTGCAGGAATATCATCAACTGACAGGCTGCCATGCTCGATTTTAACTGCTTCTGCGATATCTAGATCCGTCTTGAGTCCGATGGCAAGGTCATTGGTGATGTGCATACCGCCCATAGGTATGACTGCTACGTGCTGCACTTCTCCGTCTTCAATGATTGCAAGGCTCGTCGTGCCAGCTCCAATGTCTACGATAACAGTGCCGGCTTCTCTCTGTTGGCGGTTTAGCGTAATCTCTGCTGCTGCTAGTGATGAGATAGTGTAGCGATTAGGGTAAATCCGAGCGCCCTGCAGAGCATCAAACAGTGCACGAACGTTTGGTGTGGTCGCCGTCACGATATGCATATCGACTTCTAGCCGAACCCCTTGCATGCCAACAGGGTCTTTTATATTGTCTTGACCATCAACAGAATAATTACGCGAAAACTGCTGGACGATTTCGCGATTAGGCGGCATCTGTATAGTTGCTGCGGCCTCCTCGACTCGTAAACGGTCCTCTGGGCTTATCTCTTTGTTTGCAGTACTGATAGCGATAACCCCACGCGAATCAAATCCTTGTATATGTGAGCCGTTGACATTGACTGTCGCAGTAGAAATATTTGCGCCAGATACTCTCTCTGCCTCGGTAACAGCTTTGATAATAGCTTCTGTTACGTCCTCGGTGTGTGAGACGATTCCTTTACGCATACCGATATTCTGAGCAGTACCATGCCCCACTACCGACAGCCTGCTCGCATCGTTTTGATCTTGTATACCGATAATGCAACGAACTGTCTGGGTACCGATGTCGATGCCACAGTAGTAGGTCGGTGATTGGTCGCGCATACTCGTCAGTATAGCGCTAACCCTTTCACGCCGCAATATCTGCTAGGAGGTTCTTTCGCTCACGCAGAGGCTTGCGTAAGTATCTCTGCACCATTTTTAGTGATTAAAACTGTGTGTTCAAAATGAGCTGAACGTGACCCGTCTCTGGTGCGGACTGTCCAGCCATCGCTATCAATCATCACCCGATAATCTCCTATGGTTGCCATCGGCTCTATCGCTATGGTCATGCCGGCCTCGAGCGTTGGACCAGTGCCCGCCTTACCATAATTTGGTATATTTGGTTCTTCGTGTACGTGGTGCCCGACACCATGTCCCACTAACTCTCGAACGATTCCGTAGCCGGCTTTATCTAGCTCGTTTTGGATAGCGTGCGCGATGTCACCAACTCGCACCTTATCTTTTAGTTGGGCAATGCCCTTATGGAGCGATTTTTGCGTGGCTTCCAGTAGCGCTTCATCTTTAGGGTCTGCGGCACCAACGATAACGCTTATCGCTGAGTCAGTAATCATACCTTGGTATGTCACCCCGAAATCCATGCTGACGATATCACCTTCTTCCAGTATAGTGTTACTTCGAGGTATGCCGTGCACCACTTCGTCATTCACTGATACACAAAGAGACTCCGGAAAACCTTGATATCCGCGAAATGCCGGGGTAGCACCGAGCGCGCGCACTTCTTTATCGGCGACGTCGGACAGAAGTTGCGTGGGAGCCCCCGGAGCAATATGTTTTTTGGCTTCAGCTAGCACCTGCGCTAAAATACTGCCGCTAGTACGCATTGCTACTATCTCGTCTTTAGTTTTTACTTTGGTATACATATATTATGCTCGACTAAGTACTTCCTGGATTTCTGTTTGAATAAGTTCAGGTTCTGCCTCGGCTTCAATATCAACCACCGAAATACTCTCGGACTGAAAGTATTCTAGGATTGGTTTTATTGATTCTTGATATTCTTCAAACCGCTCTTTGATTGCTACCTCATGATCATCTTGCCGCCCACGACTCAGCAAGCGATTGACTGCGGTTGACTCCTTGGCAACCATATGAATCACCACTGTAAAATCTACAGAATGTTGCAGCGTGTATTCATGTAGCCATTCTGCCTGCTGTATGGTCCGCGGGAACCCATCAAGCACAAACTCGTCACGCACATTGATAAGCCTGAATACTTTTTCAACAATCGCAATGACGTCTTGATCTGGCAAGAGCTTGCCTTCAAGCATCTGTTGTCGCTTCTCCCCAGCGACCACCATGCGTAAAAATTCACCTGTCGACAACCATGGGTACCCTTTGTCATCAGCTAATTTGCGGCCTTGCAAGCTTTTACCGGATCCAGCTACACCAGTAAATAGAATCATAGGCCTATGACAACCGTTCCTTTACCAGACGAGCCATGGTTGCTCCATCCGCACCTGCTCCAGCTTGATTCTTTACTTCTGTAATCACTCTGCCCATATCCTTCATGGAGTCGGCCCCTAGCTTGGAAATCGTTGCATCGATAAGCGCCGTTAACTCCTCTTCGCTCAATTGTTTGGGGAGATACGATTCAATGATTTCTTTTTCATACTTCTCTTGGCTGGCCTGCTCAGAGTTTCCGCCTTGTTCATATAGCTCGATACTTTCTTGGCGTTTCTTTGCTTCCTTAGCAAGCACACGTAGTACTTCATTGTCATCAAGTTCTGTTTCACGCTTTCCGGTCTCAACTTCCACGTAAAGAATTGCACTCTTTACACCCTGTAATACTCCAGCCTTCTGTTTATCGCCTGCAAGCATTGCAGTTTTTAAGTCGCTTTGAATCTGCTCTTTAATACTCATATTGCACTAGTGTAGCAAATAATGATTTATAAAAGCGATAATAAGCCCTGATTCTGTATCTCAGAGCGCGCCGCTTAGTTAAGAGAAGCTTGGTAAATTACCTTCGGCCAAATTTAGTGCGTTGGACTTTTTGTGCCTTGCGCTCACGACGCTGAATCGCACGTAAACGGCGTTCACGCTTGCTTAGTGGCTTCTCGAAATATTGATTCTGCTTAGCTTTAGCGATAACACCAGCTTGCTGGACGCGACGAGTAAACCGCCGAATCATGTTTTCTGTCGATTCTTTAGAATCTTTTCTCTTCACCTGTATCATAACTCGACGTATTTTAACGAAGTTGTCATTGATTTACAAGGGGCGTTTAGCTTTCGGCTTGTTGGCGACGCTGTTGCTGCTTTTTCTGATTGATGCGCTGCGCCTTGAGTACGATGCTTTGCAGCTCTTTAAATATCGCAAAATGTTTATTGGTTTGATATACCTTGGTGTTGCCTTGTTTTTCTGAAGTCAAAAAGCCAACTTTTTCTAGTCGTTTCAGCTCGCGCTGGATATTGCCAGCATCTTCCTTGATAAGCTTGGCTAGTCCGCGGACATGGGTTTTAAAGTCGGGGTACTTGGCGTACACGACTATAATTTTTCGTCGAACTCGTGAAGTGATAAATACGTCTAACATGGTCTCTTATTGTTATTCGAACAACGTAGAGTATACGGGAGCCTGAAAGCTATTTCAAGTCAATCCGTACCTCTTTTTGTCGTATACTTGATTGTATCATGTATTTCTACAACGTCTTAGTGGCAGATCAACGTTTTCGTGGCGATGGGCCATTAACATATCACTCTGACAAAGAGCTACATGCCGGCACAGTAGTAACGATACCCTTGCGCAATCGACAAACTGTCGGTGTTATCACAGAAAAAGCTAGCAGGCCAAGCTCCAGAGTTGCCACTAAGGCGATTACAGCTACGGTAACCAGTAAGCCTTTACCTGGCCATGTGTTGCAGCTCATAAAGTGGTTGACAGTATATTACCCTTGCTCATCCGGGCAGGCTGCTCATCTATTCATGCCACAGTTCCTTGTATTGAAACAAAAACTACCTCTAAAGAAGCCGGCAGACACATCGGAGCCCGTTTCCCGCACTATCGCTGCTCCAACACTTACGAATGAGCAAAAACAAGCTGTTGAAAAAATTAATTCCACAACGCAGTCGGTTTTGCTACATGGCGCAACCGGATCAGGAAAAACCCGAGTATATGTAGAACTAATTAATCAGGCTATCGAGCAAAATAAGTCGACCGTGGTGCTCACTCCTGAAATCGGCTTAACGCCTCAGCTTGCGACCACTCTCCGAGAACAATTTGGCAAGCGAGTTGTCGTCGCCCACTCACATCTGACCCAAACTCAACGCCGAACGATATGGTTGCGAACACTCCATGCTGATGAACCAATCGTGCTAGTAGGTCCACGTTCGGTGTTGTTTTATCCACTTGATGCCATTGGTTTGCTCATCGTGGATGAGGCACACGATAGCTCATACAAACAAGAGCAAATGCCGCATTATCATGCAGCTCGCGTAGCCGGCAAACTATCTCAGTTATTGCCAGCGCAGCTGGTGCTCGGAAGCGCGACACCGTCAGTGCAAGACTATTACTTGTTTGATAAAAAACACCTCCCTGTCATCCGCATGAGCCGGCTCGCTAAAACTAACCAAGCCAGCAAAGTCCACACTAGCGTCATCAACACCAGCAAACGCGAACACTTCAACAAATCACCCTGGCTGGCAGATAGTCTAGTTCAGCATATCCAAAAAACAATACAACAAAATCAACAGGCATTGCTTTACCTTAATCGGCGCGGTACCGCTCGACTTGTCGCTTGTAGCGATTGTGGCTGGCAGCATACCTGCCCTCAGTGTGATAGTAATTTGATTTACCACGGCGATACGCATGTGCTTCGTTGTCATACCTGTGGCAGCACAGAGAAACTGCTCTCTCGCTGTCCAGACTGTGGCAAAGACGACATCAGCTACAGCAGCGCCGGCACAAAACTTATCGTCGAAGAGGTGCATCGCCTCTTTCCAAATGCCAAAATTGCCCGGTTCGATAGCGATAGCTCAAATGATGACTCCCTAGAGAAGCGCTATCAAGATTTGCGAAATGGTCGTTATGACATTGCCGTCGGCACTCGACTGGTTGGCAAGGGTCTTGATTTACCTAAGCTATCAGTTCTTGGCATTCTGCGAGCTGATAACGCCTTGCTTATGCCTGACTATCTCGCAGAAGAAGAGCTCTTTCAGGAAATGTACCAACTACTCGGACGAATTGGTAGAGGGCATTCAGGGATTCCCGCCCATGCCTTCATCCAAACCGAGCAGCCAAATCACCCGACCATCACCTCGGCGCTAGAACGCGACTACCAGTCATTTTATAAATCTGAGTTAGCAAAAAGGCGACGCTACTTCTTACCGCCCTATGCCCATTTGCTCGTCATAAGAGCTAAACGGGCTTCCCGTTCTGTAGCTAAAAACAGCTTACTCAAACAAAAGGAAATTATCGAAGCGGATTTCCCCCGTAGTATCATCCAGGGGCCAGCGCCAGCCTTTAAAGAATATGCGCTGAAGAAATATCAATGGAAGCTCCTAGTTAAAGCAAAAAACCGAAACGACCTGGTAGCTATCGCAAAAAAACTACCGACTACTCTGCACTTTGATATCGACCCCGTACGAATTCTCTAGCCTTCTGATATACTTGTGGCGTATATATGACTGATAGGAATAGTATCGTGACTTTGCCACACGACCGCCTTCGTGAGCGATCGAAGCGCGTCGGCATAGTAAACAAAGAAATCGAACAGATTGTTGCTGACATGGAGCAAGCGACACTTGACTGGGAGAAGCATCGGCAGCATGAACTGGGCGTAGCACTCGCAGCAGTCCAAATCGATCAATTACTTCGTATTGTCATTATCAGGAGTAACCTCGAGGACAAAAAAGATACTCGATTTAACTGCTATATCAACCCCGAGATTACCAAAAAAGAAGGTGCCGTTGTCGAAGATTTTGAAGGTTGTCTCAGTATCAAAGACGTTTACGGTAAAGTTCCTCGTTATGAGCGCGTAAAGGTTAAGGCGCTCGATATCAACGGTCAGCCAGTTCGCCTCACTGCCGAAGGGTTTGTGGCGAGAGTATTCCAGCATGAGATAGACCATACTCATGGCAAACTATTCATTGATCACATCAAAGAAAAGCCTGAGGCATTTTATAGGCTCGGCAAAGATGGCAAATTAGCGGAGCTAGATTATGAAAAAGACATCAAAAACAGTCGTATTCTTTGGTAGTGGACCAGTAGCAGCCAAAAGTCTTTCGTTACTGCTCGAGCATACTGATGTAGAGGCAGTCATTACGAAGCCCCGCCCATCCCACCACAAGGAGGAGCCGCCGGTGCTCGAAATCGCCAAAAAGCACAATTTGCCACACCATACCCCGAAAAACAAGAAAGAGCTTACCGCGCTGTTTACTTCTGTGCAGTTTTCTTCCCCTGCTGGATTAGTCATAGACTACGGCATCATCATCGAAAAGGCAGTTATCGACTATTTCCCAATGGGCATCGTCAATAGCCACTTTTCCTTGCTCCCTCAATGGCGTGGACCAGACCCTATCACCTTCGCCATTCTCTCAGGACAACCAACAACTGGTATCAGCTTGATGTGTATAGATGAAGAGCTCGACGAAGGGCCGCTTATCGGACAGGCGCCACTCGAGATACCAAAAAACATAAATGGACCTCAACTTACCGAAAAGCTTATTCAACTTAGCGATGCGGCGCTTGGCGCATTACTCAAAGACTATGTACAAGGACGCATCGAACCTATCCCGCAAGAAGTTGCCACAATAGCGCCGACCACCATCCCAAGCTACTCACGCATGATAAAGAAATCGGATGGAATTATTGACTGGCAAAAGCCTGCTGAGCAGATTGAGCGAGAAGTACGTGCATTCATTGAATGGCCAAAAAGTAGTACAAGCATTGCCAATAAAGATGTTGTTATAACTAAAACGGAAGTTGTAAATCAATCTGGTGTCCCAGGTAAAACCTCTATACAAAATAAGCATGAACTCATAATTTACTGTGGTAAAAAAGCCCTCAGGATTTTACAGCTTAAGCCGGCTGGCAAAAAAGAAATGTCCGCCGAGGCCTTCCTCGCCGGACATAAAAACCAGCTCGACTAGTTACGCCTATAGATTAGCTATTGCTTCTCTTCCTTAGATGCTGCAATAATCTGATCAGCGTTGGATTTAATCTCGTTCTTCAACGACTCGAGCTCAGTGGCAACCACTTGTTTATA
>SLOC01000021.1 GCA_007132685.1 Candidatus Saccharimonadota bacterium
AACTTCACTATCCGAGAGAACCCAGAGCTGTTCGAGGCTCGAACTAGTACTCAACTTGGTGAAAACATGATTGCACTGCTAAATAGCTCAAGTGATGAACCATTGTTTTCTTTCCCACTGATAGACGATGGCACTGATGAACAGAACAGCTGGACAAACGAAGGTTCTGTACAGCCAGGCTTCTACTTGATTTCTGAGGAGAATATTCCTGTCGGTTGGTCGCTCGAAGACATCCACTGTAATAAGCGAACGACACCGTATGGCGAATCTGCCGTAATGGTGCAGGTAGCGGAGCACGACCAAATTGTGTGTACGTTTGTAAACAGTCGCGATGAGCTCGTACTCGAGCTAGATAAAGACAATGATGCGGATGATGTTCGCTCGATTGGCGACATTGTCACCTATACACTGACACTGACAGTCCCAGAAGACTATGGCGTGTCATACAACACGGTCGTTAGAGATATCGCACCAGAAAACTTCGCAGTTGATAACGCTTCAACGCAATCTAGATTAGTTGAGGGAACGGAGCATCCGTCACGAAGCAATCCGTTCGGTAATCCTGGAGGCACGTACTCCTCACCTGGAGTATGGGAGCTCGGCACTGTCTACCCTGGTGAAGTAATCGTCATGACCTATGAAGCGACCATTACCGATGAGGTTACACCGGGCACCTATCCTGATGTGGCATTTGCTAGAGGCGGAACCATGCCAGACCCAGAGAATAACACCACTGTATTTTCTAACTTGCACATAACTGGCGACGATCCGTTTGATGGATCAGAAGTAACCGTAGCGGTTGAGCGGCCAGAGCCGCGAGTGCTGGCCAAGACTGGCTCGCCGATGAACCCTATCTACGCAATCGTACCAATGTTGACGATACTGGCGGCTGGCGCCCTGCTCCGTCGTGAAGAGAAAGGAGGCAACTAAGATGAAAACGTTGCTTAAACAATTCGCACTTGTACTATTTGTCCTGCCACTCGCCTTTTCCGGCGTAGTCGGCGCAAGCCACTACTGGAAGGTAGAGATGTCCGACCCGACAACAGCTGACCAGCTACGTAGCTTTAACATAGAATTTACTGCTCTATCGACTGATTCATCTGACCGCATCACCGTCAAGCTGCTCGAAAACAACCAGCAGGTCGGAGAACTCCGAACACCTGGCGGCGGAGGCTCCGGTGTGTTCAACGTAACTGTTGCCGAGGATAATGTATATACATATGAAATGCGCGCATTTAGTGAAGTCGATGGTCCAGCATCAGAAGACACCGTAGCCACACGCACTGTACGCGTATCTACTCCTGAAGATGAAATAACAGTCATCGAGGTTGACCCTGAACTTACCCCAGAGGAAGAAGCAGCGCTAGCTGACCCTGACCCAGATGCTGACCCGACTGAAGTTGAAGGTGAAATCACTGATGAGGCAGCTGTCACTGATGCCGATGATGTGCTCGGCGTAGAAGATGATACCGAGGATGGTGAAGTACTCGGCGCGGAAGACGAAGACGATGACGAAACCGCTGCACTCGTGCGCAATATTCTCATCATCGCAGCATTGCTTGCTCTCGGATACTACATTTTCTTCCGTGGGCGCGGCAACCTAAACGACTAGCCCTCTGTTCATTCAAAACAGCATATAGTAGAACTTTAATTGTTCGCTGCGCTATACTGCTATACAAATACAGAAGTGAAAGAAGCTGCCTATGTCGACCCACCAGCAACTTGATCAGCTACCAGAGGCTCTATTCAAACATCACCGGGGTGAGGGAGAGTTTGACTTTGACAAGACTATGCCGCTTGGCATTTTGATTCCTCGCCAGTTGGGTAGGGCTTGCTTGATGCGACTAAACGGTGAGAAAAGCAAAGCAAACCGCACCGTAAAATCAGCAAGAAGTGGTGCGCAAAGGCTCGCTAAGCAGCGACCAAAACCTTCGATATTCCGAAGATTTTCCATTGAAGCGATGGCGAAACATTATGGCGACTACGTTATCCATGCGGATAATGTCACTGGTCTACTTAAAGGCCGCGAGCAGCAACATCAGCTGGAATTTAAACAGCTTAATCATAGTTTGCGGGCTATCAATAATGCGCCAAACGAGTACCGAGAAGGTCTATGGGCTGGCCAAATCAACGAATTGACTACCCTGGCACTACTTAACCGAAACGCTAGCTCTGATATGGCTGGCCTACCTGCGCTGTTGCATCACGATCAGGGCGCGGTAGACGGCATGAATTATGATGTTTTGGCGCTACTGTCTGACGGCGCTGAAAGCGAGGCAACACCATATAAACTGCAGGTAAAATCATCTGCAAGCCAAGCTCGCTCAGCGAAAAGTAAATTCCAAGACGACATTGTGATTATCTGTGCTGAAGACTTGTTTAGCTACAAGCCCAGGACAGAAGGCGTGAGCCCGAAATTCCCTATGGCGCACTTCCTGTTGGCTGAACGCCGAGGCGGTAGCGAGGCGCTTACTGAAGAGCTAGATAACGTTACTACTGCGCTAAGACAGACCATACTTGAGCAGACGGTTACAATAGAGCCTGTTGCGTCTTAAAGAGTTTAGTTGAATTCAGGCAATGGCTGAACATTCTCTGGAGGAGTGATAGTGACGTCACGGTAATCATACACGATGGTAAACTCCCCTTCTACGCCTGACCCAGTTGCTTGGCTTACGAGATTATTGGATGTATCGATGTAGAGCCGCGTAGTTTCTGTCTCGTCTACGATTTCCCACACGTCACAGGTGCCAGCTGGGCACTCTTCCTCGCCAACGAAGGACGCTCTCTCGGCAAATTCGGTTAGATCTTCTTCTTCGTAGGTGAATTCATCTATGTCGAACGAGAACATTTCATCACCTTCGCCTCGTGGGAACTCGAAGCACTGCTCGCCTTCACATGTGTAGGCAGCATCACCGGTCACGATAAACTGAATCGACTGCCCTTCCTGTTCCGCGCTGAAGCTGTAGTTGCCTTCACCATCAAACTCTAGAACAGACTCTAATGAGCCCTCTGGTGTCTCACCAGTTATGGTCGCCGAGTAAGAAGCGCCTGCCATGTTCTCCGCGACGAGTCTCAGTTGCGCAGCCTCTTCTTGGGTGATGCCGTTTTCCGTTGCCTCTTGTGCGAGCTCTGGTTCGTCATTTTGGAATTGCCAGAATGCAACTGCTCCGCCAATAAGCACTATTGCTGCTACGATAATACCGATTAATTGCTTGTTCATACTGCTCTTCTCCCTCTACTTATGTTGTTGGCAGTCTAACGTGAACCGAGGGGGTATTTCAATGCCTTGACATTCTATAACAGGGGCAAATTTGTAGATACTTGACGCGTCAAGTAATTTTTCAACCGGTGTTTGGTGGTTTTTGGTGCTTGATACGGTGCATTTTGTCCTCTAGTTCGTGAATCCGCTGGTGCCCAAGCCCGTAGTGATGCGCGATTTCGTGCCACAGGGTGTTTTTAATCTGTGCCTTGAACTCTTGCATGGTGTGAGCTGAATGTTCGATTGGTTTCTTGAACAGGGTTATCTTATCCGGTAATACCATCGCATACCCTGCCCCACGTTCGGTTCGTGGCACGCCCTCGTATAGACCGAATAGTGACTCATGGCAGCGTAATTTGAGCCGCTTGCGCTGCTCGGCATCCGGCTCATCTTCGAACGTGATGGCGACGTTGTCGAGTCGCTCCACGTATTCCTTTGGCAGCTCTTCCATGCTTTGGTTGATAAGCTCTTCGAACTGCTCGTCACTGACTTGTATCATAGCTTGATTGTATCAGCAGCTCAGGGATTATCAGGAAAAAATAATATACAAAATAATCTTCCAAACTAAATATCGATATATTTTATAGGCTGCGCTCGTCTTCCCTGTTATAATCTGCTACAATCGAGTGCGTATCAGATGCGTTCAGTTATAACCATCTGACGATGGGGCGTAGCCAAGTGGTAAGGCACCGGGTTTTGGTCCCGGGATGCGTAGGTTCGAATCCTACCGCCCCAGCCAAGAAGAATTATAAATCAAGGCGTGGTCCGCCTCAGGCGGATAAGGCACATGAAAAGCCTATTCACCCCAGTCGAATACTTGCCTTAAGTCATGGTCTTCTCGTCTATATCGGCTTTTGTTATAATGAAATCAAATAAAAACTCTCTTTATCGTAATCATTTAACGAAAGGAAGGTTATATGGAAGTCTCTACCGTAGAAGGCTTAGCTCAAAATCCAAATGGTGGCAATATTGAACGTCAGAACGAAGCAGAAATGAATCTACAAGGTCAAGTTGGCGCGACAGCAGTAACACTTTTCGAAAAATTAGCTACGCCTAATGAGGATGATGGAGTGATAAACGCAGGAGTAACCAGAGTTCTAACCAGGGTCAACGGCGGAGGCACTGTCCCCGATGCTTAAGATTTGCCCAGTTTCTTAGTAAGGTAGGCAAATTATGCCATCGTTCAAATATCTTACTTTAGATGTGTGCATTGTTGACGCAAAGAAAGACGACTACCTAAAAATACATGATAAGTTCATTGGGCTAGCAGAGGCCGACCCAATAAATTGGATAAATTTATCTGACGAGCCGGCTAAAAAGGTAGGCGAAGAGCTTAAGGCGATGCGTGAGTAATATGGAAAATAGGGATAGCGTACTTATAGCCAGCTCAAGTATCGATGAGCCTAATTTTCGAAATGTAGCAGAATCGCTCAGCAAAAGGGGTTTTGAACCACTCGTATACGAAGCAGACCGGGTGGCGAACGGTAATGTTAGACTGGCGGTGAGCCTGAGTGAAGACGGCACAGTGAATGTTAACTATAATTCTTGTTCGTTTGGACGAGATAATATCGCAGCGGCTTGGTATAGGAAGCCAGATTGCTTTGACTACAAAGATTCAGACAAAGCTACACTTTTATGCAAAGAGAGAGAAGCTCGCTCGCTACAGGCCGCAGTATGGAGCGTAATACCTGAAGAGCGCTGGCTTAATCCGCCGGCTCAGATGGAAGTATTGCAAGAAAAGATTGGGCAACTAGCTTTAGCTAGAGCATTTGGATTTAGCATTCCAGAAACCATGATAAGCAATGACTGGGACAGTATAAAAGGCGTTACAGACAGTAGTTTGATTATGAAAATGCAGTACGGTTTGCTCTACAGAAATAACGAAGCAGAAAGTCTTTATACGACTATTTTATCTCACGAGAAGATTGAAGGTTTAGCAAAAAGCGTAGTGCCCTTCCCTGGGATTTTCCAACCGTACATTAAAAAAGCCAAAGAATGGCGTTTAACGGTAGTAGGCGAAGAAGCGTTTGCAGCAGCTATTTATACCGATGAAAATGCCAAAGATGACTGGAGAAAGCACCAGCTCGGTCCTGGAGTTCGCTTCTCAAGAGAGTCGATTCGCGATGACATAAAGGAGCAATGTATTAATTTCATAGGCCACTTAGGGCTTAAATTTGGAGCATTTGATTTTATAGAAGATGAAGATGGCAACATGACCTATCTTGAAATGAACCCGAATGGCCAGTTTATGTGGCTCGAACAGCGATTGGGGCTTCCTATTTCTAGTGCTATTACAGATGAATTGATTAAAATCGCAAGTAGCGAGGCGTGATACACAATAGTTGAACCTACAACAGACTGAGCTTTTTTTGCGCACGCTGGCTAGGCGCCCATTCACTGGATTTGCTGTACCCTGTCTTCCCTGGGTATTTATTCTAACTTCGAAGCTTGATATGGGTAGTTCGTGCCACCAACAGCATGCCAGCCGGCGGAGAGCGTGCCGCGAAAAGCCACGATGTCATCCCTCCACCCCAGCCTTTTCGTCCTTGACGTTCTTGCATATATTTTTTTGGACTCGATACTTCATATAGTAACTTTTGTCGAGGGTAGAGTATTATTAAGACAATAGAGAGTTCTTAAGAAAGATAGAAAGCGAGCACAAAGTGTTTCAAAACTTACAGAAAACAGGTGGGCTGGCGGCACTTGCCATGGCCGCTGCATTTATAATTGCGTTTGTAGTGTTTTTGGGTGTTTTGATGCCGGCCGGGTATTTCGAAGAAGGAATTTTGGCCGCAGATAAAGTTAAGATAATAGCCGACAACTCCACTATGGTTACTATCGGGTATCTAATACCGTATGTGGGATGGGGTTTTTTACTAGTGGCGTTAGCACTGGCTCTGTATGATAGATTGAAAGATTCGGTTCCGGTATTGGCTCGGCTAGCGACTGCATTTGGGCTCATCTGGGCCGTCATTATAATTGCGAGTGGTCTGGTAGCAGTCCATGGTATCCGGACAGTCACTGAGCTTCATGCTGCTGATCCGTCATTAGCAGCATCAGTTTGGGTGACGGTAGAGACTGTGTTTAACGGCCTTGGCGGTGAAGCTGGCGAGGTTATTGGCGGCACCTGGCTTCTGCTCACCGGCTGGGCGGGCTTAAGATCCGCTAAAATACCCAAGGCACTGAGCTACCTGACACTAGGCCTAGGAGTTGTCGGAATTATCACCGTGGTGCCATTATTTGAACCGGTGCTAGCAATATTCG
Organism: Candidatus Saccharimonadota bacterium; assembly: GCA_007132685.1. Classification (GTDB taxonomy): domain Bacteria; phylum Patescibacteriota; class Saccharimonadia; order Saccharimonadales; family SLHW01; genus SLHW01. The sequence goes on from SLOC01000021.1 coordinate 6,524, forward strand.
GTATCGGCTTAATTGTTTGGTTTATATGGACGGGTGTTCATATGCTCCGCAATAGCCACGGTATGACTACCTAGACGACTATACTCATCTAGAGACGTTGACTAAACTTCCCGGTCAGAGAAAGAAGTTCTTCGCTGTCAGTCTTTATATTTATCGCGGTGTTGAGCTGGCTTTTTCACTCAATAACTGCAACCTATCTGCAGCTTACTGTTTCTCCGATTTTTTATCTGCACATGATGCTATTTTGCTATACTTCATATATAAGGGGGCAAAATGGATGGCTTGAATATCATAATGATAATTGTAATCGGTGGTTTGGCTGGATGGATTGCATCCATGCTAGTTGGCGCCGGAGGCGGGTTGATTAAAAATGTTATCGTCGGAGTTCTTGGCGCATTTGTTGGCAGCTACGTGTTCAGCCTACTTGGCCTTACTGCTGAGCCGACAATGGTCGGCAACTTGATAGTCGCAACAGTTGGAGCGGTTATACTGCTCGCGCTTGCCAAGCTGTTGAGCAAATAAATACATTCGACAATACAGGGTATGCATATTTAATCTACTTGTCGGTTTTGGCCAGTTTATGGCAGTTTATATATTTGTAAATGATTGCAGATTTTTCGAACAGAGACTTATTCGCTTGCAGAAGTATCAGATGCTTCAGTTTTATTTAGGATGTTTTGGACAATTACATCGATTTCGTCATTGGAGAGGTTGGATTTGACAGAATAGCCCTCTATACCGAGGTCGCGTAGATTATCTGGTGCGTCAGCCTCGTTGAGGTTTGAGATGACGTAGACGGGGATGTTCTTGCCCCAATCGCTGCTCCGCATCGTTTCAAGTACTTGGCCTCCCGAAATATCGGGAATCATAAGGTCAAGCAGCACTAAGTCTGGCTTTTCTTTCTGGATAAAGTACAGTGCGATGATACCGTTGTAAGCGACGTAGCAAGTATAGCCGAGAATCTCTAAGCGAGTTTTGTATATCTCAGCGAGGTCTTGGTTATCCTCTACGATTATTATCTTTTTCGCGCCAGCTTCCATAGATTAACTCACACTGTACCCGAAAATCATGACTTTGACCAGTCGGAAAGACGCTAGATGTGGTGTATTCAGCCTAAATGAGGCCAAGTTGCCGAGCACACGACGGCCAAGCGTTCCAACCCTGGATGGCCTGTAGTTTTTCGCCTCGGGATATCTGCTCTGCCTTGCTAGCTTGGTGCGGATAGCCTGAGCCACCAACTGCCCGCCAGCTAGATAAACTAAACTGCAACCCTCCGTAATAGCCGTTGCCAGTGTTTATGCTCCAATTGCCACCAGATTCACATTGCGCCAGATCATCCCATACGCCACTTCTCGCAGTATTGCCCGTAGGTGTCGGCTCGGGTTGTGGCTCAGGCTCGGGTGCCGGCTCGGAGCGTTCTTGCGGTTCTTGTGGGGTCGATGCAGCGGCAATTTCTGCCATGCGATCCGGAAGCTCTTCGTCATTGTCTGGGATGCGCAGCTCGGTACCTGGTATAACGTGGTCTGGCTGATCGATGACATCGTTCGCGTTAAACAGGCGGACATAGGAAATACCGTGGTCCTTGGCAATACTTGCCAGTGTGTCGCCTGCTTCCACTATGACAATAGCTTCTTCATCGTCATCATCTTTAGTTGATTGCTCAGATGAGGACTCATCTTCGTCTGCTTGCTCTTCTGGTAGCACCTCTAGGGGTAGCTCGCTTTTTGTCTCGGTTTGGCTGGTTTCGGCGTTTGGTTCAGGTTCGTTTGTGTTCTCTAATGCAGAACTAGTGGCAATGATTAGGCCAGAAATAACTAGTCCAACTGCAATGGCAGTTAGTTTCACTTGATTGCTCCTGCGCTAGTTTGCGCGATGTATCACTAAGGTTATATTCATTAATCGATGCAGAATAATTATCTGCCAGTGTTGTTTAGCTGAAAATGCTGAACACACAAAGACCATCATACCTATATTAAATCCTATGTCAAATATCACACACGACTTGCCATATGCCGTTATACAATCAAGTAGAAAGGAAAAATATTAGACATGGATTCATGGTCACGCATGCGCAAAAAACCTTTTTTCCGTCCTGGGCAGGGAGCGAATGGTCGGTTTCGTCCATATGACGAAGTTATGCCTGAGTTGTGTTCTGAGTTACAGCGCATCCATCAAGACACTCAACAGAATCCTTCGGTACTTGTCTCGCCTGAAAAACATGAAGTAGGCCTAACTGGGGATGCGCTGCTGCAACATCGAATCAGTACGTTAGAAAAAAACATGACATCTGCTCACCCTTATCTTGCTCGTTTAGCAGTTCATAAAAGTCGAGAGCTTGGCGACTCCAATCGGATTGATGCACTATTATCTCTAGAGTTTATTTTGCCAATAGAGGCTGATGAGAGTCGCCATTAACTCAAAATATTGTCACTTAAAATAAATAAGGGGGAATGCAGTATATCGGCAAGAGTCATAAATAGTTTAAGCAGCGAGTGCTAGGTCGTTAGATTGGTTGGTCTGTTGCTTTTTAAGTTTTCTTTGTCGCCAGACTTCGGCAGCGCCGGCTTCGGCTACGTTAATCGCTGCACTAGCATATAGAATCGCTTGGACCGCGGGTGTGACGTATGGGGCAGCGAGCACCAATGCTCCAGCCCCTATCAGGTTTACGTTACGAAACCATTTGAGCCGTTCTGGGTGCGTTAGTGGTAATTTCTCCGACATAGTGTAGCTAGTTTAGCAGAATCTGATAACTCTTATCTAGGGGTGATATGACGCCAATACATAAATCGCAGATAGCTAACTAGCGTAATAACGAATAAGCGTATGGATCGCTGCAAGTTGATTAAAGTCTGTAGCCGAAATGCTGCAATGAACCGCCAGATAAAATGATACAACGCGACAAATAAGAACCAAGCAGCCGCGATAGTTAGCCAAGCGAGTAGCGCTATGGCTAATACATCTATAACTAAGACCTCTACCCATTGCGGCATGGCGAACTCCTTTAGTTCGTTATCAAACAGTCTGTATATTTTAGCTAAAATATTGGGTAGTTACTGTCACGATGTTCACAAGATTATTGTGAGATATCGCATTGTGCACCT
>SLOC01000006.1 GCA_007132685.1 Candidatus Saccharimonadota bacterium
AGTTTTATCATAGTAGCCTCTTTAGTATGTCATAGCATGGTTGATGAAAATACCTAGTTTTTCACAGTTACGCAAAACGAAGTGACGCCTCTTAGCAGTTTCTGGTAAAATGTGACAGTCTCATCATGGAGGTGTAGCTTTCTGCTATGTCCGTCAGTTGGCGGGCTACGACGGCCAAGTAGCGCAATGACAGGCTATCGCCGTAGACGAAACCTTTACATCAATATTAATCACGGGGGGTGTAGCTCAGTGGTTAGAGCAGTCGGCTCATAACCGATTGGTCGCTGGTTCGATCCCAGCCACCCCCACCATTCTTCGCACAAGGCTACGAATGGCAGGCCATCTTATCAAAGTACGGCTTATTATTTAGAGCTTTATCATCAACAGACTGCGAAGAATGCCCTTCGTAGCTCGAAGAGCGAAGTAGGGCGGTATGTTTATAGAACCTGAAGATTTTGAAGTACCCCGTGGTAAAGTCGCAAGACTTTATTTTACGGGGCTTATTCATCTATACTCCTAGCCAATGACTTTCTTTTATGTGTATGTAATTTCTTCGGTAAAAACAAGAGACCTCTACATAGGCTATACGCAAAACCTCAGGGATAGACTCTCTGCTCATAATACTGGCAAGAACCATTCAACGAAACACAAGAAGCCCTGGAAACTCATTTACTTCGAGGGTTACATTGACAAAAAAGACGCGCTCGGCAGGGAAAAGTTCTTGAAAAGCGGCAGTGGAAAAAGATATTTACATAAACAACTAACGAATTATTTCCAAAACTAGCTCACACAAAATTAGAATACCCGCCAGCTCCACTCACACCAACCCCACCAGAATAAGCACTAGTATACGCCCCCGACAAGCTTTGCTACACTCTCTTTATAATTTATCAAGATGGCGGAGGTAAATATGTCATATGCACTAGATCAAATAGGTGAGAAAGTAAACGAATGGGATAGGAATGTCGCGCAGGTTGAAGCGTATAAAAGACAGCTGGAAGCTGAACGGGCGCCACTACTCGAAGAATTTGCCGAAATAGCTGCGCAGTACCAAACGATAGTCGAACAACTAACGGCTGCAGTAGATAGCGCAGGCATAAAAGAAAAGACGGGCCCAGTGTTTGACTTCCACCGAAGTGTGAATGAGTACACTGCCGTCAGCAACCCGATAAATCTCGGTCGTCTGCAAGTTGATTCTTCCCTAGGTCGTACACACGGATTTGCGGAGATAGAAATCCAAACGTTGGCCACAAAAAGAGTTGTCGAAGTAGAGAGTCGTCGATTCTTCCTCCCGAGACGCCGAGAGGCTATAGAAACCACTGACTCAGGTGAGGTTAACGGTCTAAGGGTTACTCTGTACGCTGGAACAGCAAACGCTGAGGACCTTGGTCATGTGATGGATATTGCAGTTGAAGATTTAACTAAGAAACAAGCTATGGTTGTAAACAGGGAGGCCCCATACCCTGAACAGCTAACAGAAGATAAAGGCATATTAGCTAAGCTAGCTCCTGTAGCCGAAGAGATCGATAGGCAAATTCAGCAACCTGATACCGCACAATAAGAGCAGGAAATTGAACCTACATGCCTCAAATCATCTTCGGCACCTCCAACCCTAAAAAAATCGAAGACCTCAAGGTCATTTCAAACGATACCGTAGAGGTGCTATCGCTTGCAGATATCGATGTCGCGATGCCGGACGTCGTTGAAAACGGCGATACTTTCGAATCCAACGCGCGTAAAAAATACGATACCCTCAGGCCGCTTGTGCCAGACGAATACATCCTGGCCACGGAAGACTCCGGGCTCGAAATCAATGCACTTGGCAACGAGCCTGGTGTCTACTCACGACGCTGGAATCCAGAGCGCAGCGAGATGACCGACGAAGCACTGATAGACAAAACCATTCATGAGATGCAAGGTAAAGTTGATCGAACGGCCCGATTCGTCTCGGCATTTGCTTTTGGTGGAGCTGGCCTGCCAGCCCAAGAACTCCGCGGAGAGCTGATGGGTGAAATTCTCGAGCAAGCAGATGAGGCAAACCGCATACCAGGCATGCCATACCGAGCAGTTTTTTATGTATCGGCAGCAAAGATGATGATGCAAGAGATGATTGACACGCCACTAGAGAAGCGCTTGCCCCACAAGACGCATCGCGAAGTCGCATGGCTCAAGCTGCTCGAGGTAATCGCGCGCAAATAAAACAAGGTAGCCCGCGTGGGACTACCTTGTCGTGTATACAACCAGAGAGAATTACTCTTCTGCTGGCAGTAGTACACCATCAATGACGTGAATTACACCATTGGTTGCCTGGATATCAGTCGTGGTGACGAGCACGTCGTTTACAAGCACACCATCGTCAGTCACTGTGATAGTAACTGTCTGACCATTGACGGTCTCGACTTCTTGGCCGTCGAGCTCTGCAACGTCAGCTGCCAGGAATTCACCTACAATAACGTGGTAGGTGAGGATGTCAGCCAAGTCGTCACGAGCGAGCAACTCTTCAGCGGTTATGCCGAGTTCGTCCAGCGCAGCGTCAAACGCAGCATCAGTTGGTGCAAAGACGGTAAACGGTCCTTCACCTGACAATGTTTCTACCAGGTCAGCTGCCTGGATAGCAGCAACCAGTGTCGAGAAGTTTTGATCAGCAGCGGCAATCTCAACGATGTTTTCCGTTGGACCGACCGGCGCCTCTTCTTCATCGACGACTTGCTCCGTGTCTTGCTGGTCTGTTGGCTCATCTTCATCTTCGTCAACGTTTGCGAAAAACAAAAACGCACCTACTGCTACTACCAACACAGCGACGACCACCCAAATCAACGCCTTATTTCCTTTAGATTCTTGTTCCATACGTGTAACCCTCCTAATTAGTTGTTGTTACTCTACCATGGTAACGCTAGTTAGCGGTGTTTGACAATGCACCCCTCCTCTCGAGTGCACGCCAAATAAAACCATGGATAGACGAAATCAAGTCCTCTCGTTCGCTCGGAGAGGGCGAGGCAGGAAAGTATTCCAGCAGAAAGCCATTGATGGCATGAGCAATCACTTTTGCCTCTTTATCAATCGATTGCTCTAGGGTTATCTCATCGGTATCGATGCCAACTTCCAGCACCTCGGTAATATGTAGGTATGCTGTTGGTGGCAGATAGCCTTGCGCATGTTTGGTGTAATGGTCACGGAAATGCAGGTAATACTTGAGTACAAACACGATATCAAGGGCATTATCTATCTGAAAGGCGATTCGATCTCGCAACATGGCTTCGGCTGAGTCATGGGATTCCAGCTGGGCGCGACGTTCGCCGAGCTGCTTGACAGTGCTGTCAAACAAGCGTTTTAGGAGGCTGTCTTTGTCTTCGTGATAGTGATATGTCACCGATAATGACACGCCAGTCGCTTCAGCGAGCCGGCGCATACTTAAACCGCTATAACCATGTGTGGCAAAGAGCTCTTTCGCAGCTGCTTCGATAGTCTTTTTCGTATTTACTGCCATATGATTATCAGTATAGATAGAACGTTCGTTCAAGTCAACGTGTTTTTTCTATCGGGAACTGGTATAATAGCGGAGAAGTAATTTTGAAAGGAGCGCTTACGCCCTTTTTGGCGAAGCGCATTTTTTATGAGCACACAATTATTCCCTGCGGAAAAAATCCGAAACATTGCTATCATCGCCCATGTCGACCACGGGAAGACTACTTTGATTGATGGGCTGCTCAAGCAATCCAACACCTTCCGGGATAACCAGTCCGAGATGAGCCAAGAGCTGATTATGGACAGCAACGACCAGGAAAAGGAACGTGGCATCACAATCACTGCCAAGGTAACTGCTGTCGAGCATGAAGGACATCGCATCAACATTATCGACACCCCGGGGCATGCCGACTTTTCTGGTGAAGTAGAGCGTACGCTCAATATGGCGGACGGTTGTATTCTGGTAGTTGATGCTCAGGAAGGGCCGATGCCACAGACCAAGTTCGTCTTGTCAAAGGCTTTGGAGCACGGACTCAAGCCGCTCGTCGTCGTCAACAAGATAGACAAGCCAGCTAGCCGAATTGCCGAGGTTGAAGACGAGCTGTCTGATTTGTTTTTAGAGCTCGCAGTAGACGAGGCGCAGCTACATTACCCGGTGTATTATGCCATCGCTCGTGATGGCAAGGCGTGGGCTTCCATACCAGCTGATTCGTCAGAACAAGCTGACCTATCAGAAATATTCCAAGCAATTATCGATACGATACCCGCGCCTGCTGTTTCGGCAGCGGACGCGCCGTTCCAGATGCAAGTTACAGCTCTGGCCTGGGATAGCTTCAAAGGCAAGTATGCTATCGGACGCATTACCCGTGGCCAGGTTTGGACTGGTGACAGTCTGGCAGTTTGCAAAACAGACGGCACCACCACCAATGCAAAGGCTGACGCGATTTTCGTGAGCAAGGGAACTGCAAAAGTTGAGGTACCACATGCCACGGCCGGAGACATCGTCCAGCTTACTGGCGTGGCTGATGTGCGGATTGGTGAGACCATTACCGAGCGAGATACTCCGGAAGCTCTGCCACCTATAGAGATTGAGCCGCCTACGCTGAAGATATACCTCGGCCCCAACACGAGCCCATTCAAGGGAACTGAAGCTACGTTTTCCACGAGTCGACAGATAGAGGAGCGCTTGCAACGTGAGCTCGAGGCAAACGTCGGCCTGCGGGTTGAGGACGAAGGCATCGGCTTTTTGGTCTCTGGTCGCGGCGAGTTACACCTCAGCGTACTCATCGAATCAATGCGACGAGAGGGGTATGAATTCGAAGTTGGTCGACCGCAAGTTATTACCAAGCAGGAAGACGGCGAAACCGTAGAACCGGTTGAAGAGCTGATAATCGAAGCACCACTCGAGCACGGCGGAGCCATCCAGATGGAGCTCGGCAAACGACGCGCCACGCTCGAGCAACAAGCGACCAAACAGGACAGCATCCGCCTGACGTACCGCATCACGGCACGGGCGTTGATTGGCTTGCGCAACGTATTGCTGACCCAGACCAAAGGCACAGTAACGATGTATAGTTTGTCTGCTGGCTACCAACCGCTTGGCGCACCCCTCAAGCAGCTCCGCAACGGTGTATTAGTTGCGTTCGAGACGGGCACCACGACGCCGTACGCATTACAGACAGTCGAACAGCGGGGTATTTGTTTCGTCGATGCCGGCGAGAAGGTCTACGCCGGGCAGATAGTCGGTCTCAACAACCGTCAAGACGACATGGAGATAAACGTCTGCAAGGCCAAGCATCTGACCAATATGCGCAGTACCTCAAGCGATGGTGTCGTCCAGCTGACGCCACCAACCAAGCTAAGTCTCGAGCAGTCGATTGACTTTATCGAAGACGACGAGCTACTGGAAGTCACGCCGAAGAACCTGCGGCTACGCAAACGAGAGTTGAACCATAAGGCTCGCAAACGCAACTAATCAGTACCTCGTGAAAAGTTATAAAGTTCACAGCTATAAGTAGTGATATTCATTGAGTTAAAAAATGCTTGACACGTCAAGTATTCTCGAAACTGTCTCCAGTCGGCTGTAAGCTGTAGCCAAAGCGACAAATGACAAGTAACAGACAACTAGCGGCTTAAGACAGCTTCCTTTCTTTACCCGATAATCGCCATGGCGAAAACAAAGTAAATTACCAGACTCAAGATGTCTTGCAGTACAGTGGCGAGCGGGCCGCTGCCAAGTGCTGGGTCCTTACCAACTGCCTTGAGTGTGAATGGTACCGCCGAAGCGAGCGCAGTGGCCAGTGTACAGGCTGTAAACAGCGTTAGTCCGACAACTAGCGCCACGTCCATTGACTGGCTGATGAGCAGCGCGCCCAGGGCGCCGAGCGCTCCCATTATCAGTCCGAGACAGATACCAACTACGAGTTCTTTTTGTAAGTAGCGGAAAAACTTGAGCTTGGTAATCGCCAGCGCACGCACCGCGATAGTGCTGGCTTGCGTGCCGACCGAATCAGCCACGTAGACAATCACCGGTATAAAGAACGCTAGAGCGATAGATTTCTCTAGCGTTTCCTCGAAGAAGCTAGCGATGAGCCCTAGCCCCATACTGAGTATTAAGCCGAGCACCAGCCACGGTGTTCGTGAGCGCACCAGCATACTTGTTCGTTCGCGGATAATTTTCAGTACGCTGGAGCTTGATTCACGTACACCAGCACTGAGCAAGGTGTCTTCCAGGTGTTCTTCGTGCATGATATCGATGATGCTGTGGCCGGTCACCGCGCCGAGGAACGTTCCGTGATTATCAACGACCGGTATGCTGACGATGTCTTTCTTTATCGCTAGAAATGCCGCTTTTTCCTGATCAGCGTGGGGGTGCAAGACTACTTCAGGCTGGGCCATCACGTCTTGGAGTGTGGTCGATTTGTTGGCGATTTCTCTACTAGCAATGTCAACTTCTCCGACCAGCTTTCCGTTAGCGTCGGTGACAAAGACAGTGTGAATGCTCGCCCAGTTCTTATTAAATAAATCGTCTTTTATATCGTGCAGTGGCGTATCACTGGGATACACGGGCACGTTTGTCGACATCCGACTGCCGATTGATTCGCTAGGGTAATTAACGTCACTACGATTCATCGCTGGTCATCTCCTCTGTTGGTTGGTTAGGCGTCTCTGCATGATCGTCTGGTTGCCGACCAGCGAGTGCGGTTTGTTTGCGTGTGAATGCGCGGTGGTGTTTGTGGTGTCGGTGCATCAGTTGCCCTGACACGGCCAATAGTCCTAGTCCGCCAGTCAGTCCCATAACTGGCGCAAGTGGCGAACCGCGCTCCAGGCCATCATCGATGTAGGCTTCGCTCGACTCGATATATTCATCGACTAAACGGTGGGCGGGGAATTGGTCTTTGACGATGGCAAACTGTTCAAGAGCTGGGGTAAACCGTTGTCGAGAAAAGTACTCCAGCCCTTTGCTCCAGGCTTGTTGGGTGGTGCTGTTAACGTTCAGGCTTAGGCTTTCGGAATCAATCAGTTCACGCAAATCAGCAATGTCTCGTAGATAACTTTTCGCGGCATTTTGACTGGTCTCGTCCTTGAAGCGGTAAGTCAGCAGCCCGACTGCGCGGCCATTTGGTAATACGGCTGGTCCGCCGCTGTTACCTTGTGATGCATCGGCGTCAGTCTGCAGCAAGCTACCTTGTCGGCCGGCTGCGGTGCGCACAGAGCTGATAGTGCCATTTGTGGTGGTTACCACCAGCTCGTTCGGGTCAACCAGCTCGTTCTCGGCGTCAGTCGGGAAGCCGAGTATGGTAATCGGCTGCCCAGGGCGGATATCTGATGGCGAGGCCAAGCGAAGCAGCGGCGTGTTTTCCATACGGATTTTAACCAGCGCCACGTCACTTTGCGAGAAGCCACCCGCGTCACCGCTGGTAATGACCAGCTGGTCTTTGCCCGAGTAGCTAAATCCGAGTAGCTCAGCGCGCTTTACGTCTGACGTGTTGCGGAAGCTGAACAGCTCGAACACTTCTTCTTCAGTCTGTGGCAATAGCGGTGTGTCACCGACTGCCGCGAGGATGACCTTGTCCTTCGCTTCGAATTGCGCGGCGCCATCAGGCAAATCATATATTTGCGACACGACAGCCGCCAGTCGCTCTGGATGAGTAGCGAGTCGGTTAATCTCCTGAGCGTTGAGCCCGATAACATCACTTAAAAAGCTAGACAGTTGCAGGGGATTACTCAGCAGTGCATCAACCACGGCATCTTCTGGTTCAAACACCACCACGTGCCCGTTGGTTGCGATGTGTCCCTCGCTGGAGACAAAGAATCCAGAGCCGGTCGTCGCCCGGCACTGTGGGTCAGGCAGGTTCTGGTATTGGAAGTCAATTTCTGCACAGACCACGTGGTAGAGCTTGACGACCGCTGGCGACACGAGGTCAGACAGGTAGCGCCTGGTCGAATCACTGCGGGCTACCCAGTCGCTACCGGCAGAAAACCCGAATGCACTCAGACCCAGTGTCTCACCGAGCTGGATACGCTCTAGTACATCGGCATACAGCTTCGGCACCGCGCTATTACCGATGACACCGCGGAGTATGATGGTTAACTCATGCTGCTCGTCGAGTGGTTGCCACACTATACTGTAGATATCTTGGTCAGCGTAGCGGTACACGCTGCGCTCCAGTAGCAGCTCGCCAATCTTTTCATCACTGGTTGCGGTCAGTGTATAGTCGTCTTGTGCAAATTCCGCTAGTGCGTCCGCTCGTAGCTCTGAGGAGCTGTGGTAGACACCCAACGTGCTGGCAGCAGCAGCCGGGTTGGTAGCACCGGGTTTTGGTCGGAGCTCCACCGCGGTGACAGGGTGCTGCTCACCGGCGATAGTAGCTAATTCTACTACCTCATCAGCTCCATCGCCTTGTTCATAGACAACAGTATCGAGCTCTAGTGGCGATACCTGCAGCGAGAAGCCGAGCTCAGAACGAATCAGCGTCTCTGTTGTGGAGGTTTGCTCCCCGCGGACTTGCGCCGTCGTATCTGGTGGCACCTGTACCGGGGAGAGGAAGTAGAGTAGCAGGAGTGACACGCCTGACACAACAAACAAGCCAACCGCCAAACTAGCGATAGATACGTGTCGTTTGCGAAACGGCTTATGATGACCTTTGGGGTGTGTTTGTATTGATTGGTCGTTCATGACAATCCAGTTATACTTAATGATATGCTACCAATAGCACCTAGTGCAAACTTCGCGCTGTAGTAAACATGTATATACTCGTATGATTCACAAACCAAAAAGCCTTCTAACTGCACTTCACAAATCGCACATCAAGCTGCATCCGACCGATGTTACTAAGTCGAGGGTGTATATTGCCGAACATTGGCAAAAGCTCCTGCGCGAGACACCCAAAGACAGTGACACGCTTATCGGTATGCCCAACCCCTACCTCGTGCCCGCCTATACCGAGGGCAACGAGTTTGATTTCAATGAGCTCTACTATTGGGACAGCTATTTTATGGCGCAAGGACTACTCCATGACGTACACAAGGAGCTGCTGGTCGGTATCGTCGAGAACTTCGCCTCACTGATTGACCGCTTCGGCATTATCCCCAATGCTTCACGTACGTACCTGATGGGGCGCAGCCAACCACCGTTTTTCACCTCGTTTATCTATGACGTGTACGAAGCGTTCGGCTTGGAGCAAAAATGGCTGGATAAGATGATGGCTGCCGCCGAGCGCGAATACCACGAGGTCTGGATGGGTAAGGCCAAGCCGAACCACCGTCAGGTATATGAGGGTTTATCACGCTACTAC